>JALOTO010000120.1 GCA_025457845.1 Thermoplasmata archaeon
TAGTTGTCCTCGAACGGCTGGCGCTTGTCCTCCTCGCTGTACCAGTCGTGCTCATCGTCAATCGCGCAGCTGCGGTACGCCACATCGGACACATGTTTCGCCGCGGGCCTGGCTATGGCCGCGGAGAAGCTCGAGAGGCCGATGGTCAAACACTTCGTCATGGTAGATGTAGGAACCGGGGGAGGGGTACTAAGGGGGTGGCTTCGGAATATCATTCCTTGTCTCTCATTAGTGATAGAGCTAGCGTCGACTGGCCAGTGCGCGACGATTGGGCGGAGGCTCCGGACTGCCAGGGGGCTCTCCACTCAAGCACGCCGTCTCCCGACCGCCGGGAGCCTATCCACGACTTCTCCTTGTCATGAAGCGCGCGATGAGCACGAAGGTCGTCAGAAGGACTACAGTCGGAGCGAGGATTCCACCGAACTCCGGGATTGCCCCAGCCCCTATGTCCACTGACCTGTAGCATGTGGTCACGTCCTCAGTCCATATTTCTGTTCCTGCGTCAATCCAGGTGAAGTGCAGCTTCGTCCCATCGATTGACAGGGCCGGCCCGTAGGTGTTGGATGCCGATCCTGTCACGTCTCCTAGGTCCTCCCAGGTGTCGCCGCCGTCTGCGCTGTAGTTGATTCGGACTCGAAGGTCTCCGTCGGTCGAGTTGTAGTCGGTGTATGCGACGAACACCTCCTCAGAGACGACCTCGAGCGCATGGAGTACACACGGGTCGGTGAAGTCGTCCACTATGCCGACATCGATGGGTGCGCTCCACGAGGTACCATCGGTCGATTTGAGGAACCTGAGGACAGGTGTATCGATTGCCCCGCCGATGGCCCAGTAGGTCAGATACAACGCTTCGCCATCGGACTTGACTTGTGGGTATACCCCGTCGTCGGCAACGATGTTCCGGTTCTCCCATGTGCTCCCCATGTCGGAGCTCTCCAAAGTGATGACGTTGTAGAACTCCTCGGGATCGGTCTCATAGGTGAAGTAGGCGAAATACAGTTTTCCCCCGAAGTGGACGATGCCCGCCGGAAACGGGTCCTCCACGTGGACATTGCTGTCGATGGTGGCCGGCGCTGACCATGTGATCCCGTCGTCCACGCTCTTGGCTATCTTAATCGCCCCTTCGCTGCTTCCAGCGTTATCGTAGGAGTAGACGAAGAGCACGCCATCGATCAGGTCGACTCCGAAGGCTCCGTCGTTGATGGAGTCGATTGTGAAGACCTGGACGGTATCGGACCACGTCTCTCCGTTGTCGCTGCTCGATGAGAAGAGGACGGTCCCAGAAGAGTACTCCTCGTCCGACATGTTGACACGATAAACGATCCCTTCTACAGCCTGGATCCATCCGCTATGGGCAGCCTCGTTCGACCATGTCGCACCCGCATCCAGGCTGGCGACAAGGGTGCCATCCTCGAACGGTCTGTACGAAATCACCAATCCGTCGTGTGTCGTCAGGCCGATATTCGCGTTCGAGGATATTTCCAGAGGGTCCGTCCACGTTCCGATGAGGGATGCGGAACAATTCAGCGCCGGTAGGAGGATCCCCGCCACAACGAGAATGGGCGCGAAGGTGAGCACAGCCATGCGCACGGATGTTCCACCCCTCTCTAAGTCTGGCCTTCCAGTCCTGGATACACTCTTACTCGTCGACCTTCCCTCCATAGTCGAACCCATGCAGGGATGCAGTTACGCAGTCATATTCCTATCTGAATCATCCTTCTCCTGCATCGAGGGAGGGTGTGGGTGGGCCCAACCGGATTTGAACCGGTGACCTACGCCGTGTAAGGGCGTTATCATAACCGCTAGACCATGGGCCCGTTCGGTCTATGCCCTCATGGGCCTTAAAATCTCGTCTGTGGTGCGATGGGCGGAACATCATCCGTTCCCCCATCCGCCAGTACAGGCTGTCTGTCCGTAATCTTCGTATAGCATAACGCCGTTCTGCGGGCCGTCTAGGCGAGTCGATTCTCTGCGAGGGCACTCGACCTTTCATTCAAGGCCCTAGGAAGCGGGTCTCGGGGCCCTCCAGGGGACTGTCCCTGTCTGGACCCAGCGGTAGAACATGTCGGGGGGAGAGGTGAGAGTGAGCATGAGAGTTCTGTCGAGGTATGCATGTGTGATGATAGTGTTCGCATTGGCCTTCAGCATGGCCTCGGTGGCGGTTTCGACCACGGCGTCGAGCGCCACCGACAAGGACCCCATGGACAAGATGGGTTCTGAGATCAGGGGTCTGGTCGAGAAGGCGAAGGCATCGGGACTGAAGAGCGACCTGCGGGCCATAGTGTTCCTCGGCGACGGGTCGGACCTGGACCAGGCGGGCTCGGAGATATCCCGCCGCGGCGCGACCGTGGGCGCGGAGTTCACGGGTCTCGGGGCGATGGCCGTCGAGATGGACACCAGCGAGGCGGTCGGTATCGCCAGCATGACCGCGGTGTCGACCATACTGCTCGACGAGAGGGAGTACTACCTCCCTGCGATGACTGACGGCGCCCCTGCCACGGCTGGCGGCGCGACTGCTGTCACCGAAGCATCCACTGACGTCTGGTGGGCGACGACCGCCGGGGTCATGGGTGCGGAGGACGTCTGGGACCTCGGGATCATAGGCGAGGGCGTCAGGGTCGCCGTGCTCGACACTGGGTGTGACGTAACCCAGAACGACCTGAAGGACGCGGTCTACTCGTACAAGAGCTTCACAAGCGAGGAGTTCCACGACGTCGACGGCCACGGCACCGCGACCGCGGGCCTGGTGGCATCGAGGGGGATCAACGACTATGTGATCCCCGAGTTCGACGGCGTGGTCAAGATGATGGGCATGGCCCCGGGCGCGAAGCTCATGACCGGCAAGGTCCTCGACGACACCGGCTACGGCTGGGACTCGTGGATCATCGGCGGCATCGAGTGGGCAGTCTCCGGTGACGACGGGATACCTGGAACCGGCGACGAGGCGCAGATCATCAGCATGAGCCTCGGCGGCATGGAGATCCCCAACGACGGCGACGACCCGACCTCTCTCGCGCTCGACATAGCGTCAGAGGAGCACGGCGTGATCTGCGTGCTCTCCGCGGGCAACGAGGGCAGCGGCGCCAGCACCACCGGCTCGTCCGGGGTGTCGAAGACCGTGATAACGGTCGGTGCCTCCACGCTCAACGCGGAGTGCCAGCTGCTCAAGTACTGGCCTCTTTCGGACTACTTCGAGCAGTACCTCGTCGTGAAGGAGGGCGAGGCCGGCTACGAGAACAACCACATGATCTGGTGGAGCAGCAGGGGCCCGACCGGCGACGGCAGGATAGACCCCGACATCGCCGCGGCAGGGGCCTGGGGCCCGTCGACGCAGCCCGGCAACACCATCGAGATGATGTTCGGCGGGACCAGCATGGCCGCGCCGGTCGTGGCAGGGATAGTCGCCCTGGTCTACGAGGCGTACCTGGCCGAGTACGGCGTCGCCCCGACATCGGACGATGTCAAGGAGCTCATAATGGGCACCGCGCTGGACATGGGCTACGCGCCGAACGAGCAGGGCCCAGGCAGGCTCGACGCTCTGGCGGCAGTGAACGCGGTCCTCGACGGATGGCAGGCGGCGGGCCCGTCATCCATCGCGGTCACGGTCGATGCAGGTTCTTCCGCGGGAATCGAGTTCGCGGAGGGCGCGGTCCTGGGATCCAAGACGACGGTGCCGAGCGGCAGAGAGGGCATCTACTTCTCGGATGTCATGGTCAAGGCGGTCGACCAGTCGTTCGAGTTCGAGGTCGCCCCGGGCGAGGACTTCGTGAAGGTCGACCTCGCGTTCGACCAGAAGTACCTCTTCTCGAGGGACGTCCACGTGCTCTCCTCGACGGGCGGGTACACCGACACGCACATCAACATGATCCTCTACCGCCTGGATGCCGATGGCGGCCGCACGCTCATCAACTACGCGTACGACCACGCCAACACCCAGGAGCTGAACGTGAAGGTGACGCCAGGGACATACGAGCTCAGGATCTCCCCGGTGCTGAACACGGTGATGAACGTCCCGTACGACCTGGGGATCGAGTTCTTCAAGACGGTCGAGTGGGACTGGTTCGGTGCGGAAGGCTCGATGGCGACGATATCGGTCCCGTCGGATGCGAGGCCGGGCATACACATGGCCTTCATCACGGTGGAGTACGACGGCGTCTCCTCGCTCGTGCCTGTCGCGGTCAACGTGCCGGTCAGTGTGGGCGAGACGTTCGACCACTACATGGACGTAAACCACGGCATCTACGGGTTCGTCGAGGGCGACTGGAGATACTACTCCGTGTTCGTCCCTGAGGACGAGCCGTACGCGGCCCTGACATCCGTGATAGACTGGGCGGACTACAACACCGACATCGACCAGTACTGGATCGACCCGAGCGGGTATGTGATCGAGAAGTCCGTGACCCCGTACCTGGGTCTCGGCATGTTCGGGCCGTGGACGACCTCCACGGGCGACACGGCGGACGTCCTGACGGTCGTCGACCCATTGCCCGGCGAGTGGCAGCTGGCCGTCCACACCGTGCTCATGGGATGCGTGCTGTCGGAGCCGTACACGGTGACCGTGCTCTCGGACACCGCGGTCGAGTTCACCAAGGAGAGGATCGTCGTGAAGCCAGGGACCAAGGTCTCCGTTGCCGTCGTGAACAACGTCGCGGCACCGGTGGGGATCGGGCTCAAGGCCCTCATGACGACCCTCGCCACGACGACGACCTCGTACTCCGACTCGGTCACATCCGTCGACCTGGGCGGGACAGGGGCGGTCGAGGTGCTCTTCGACGTAGCTCCTCTGACCGAGTCCATGACGGTTTCGATCGAGTGGTTCGACGAGGCGGCGGACTTCGATGTCGTGCTCT
>JALOTO010000121.1 GCA_025457845.1 Thermoplasmata archaeon
GACCTCGAACTCCATGTCTACGCCGAGGATGTTCATCGTCCCGCTCATCTCCCCGACCAGGTGCATGACGGTGACGTCGTACGAATCGCCTCCAACGACAATCGTATCATCGCCCTCGGAGGTGTATGTCGCCTCGCCAGTGACGTCGGCCCCATCCATGTCCATTATCACATCGTACTTCCAGTATGCGCCCTTCGCCTTGTCTGCGGCGGAAGCTGGCACGGATGCCACCACGAATGCCATGGCCATTATCAGGGCCGCGGCTACTGCAAACCTAGAGCTTCGGATTCCCATCTACCATCCCTTCCTCGCTATCTGGCGCCTGGACCGATATGCGGGGAGATATAATTTTCCCATTCCCCCACCATCTGGAGGCGATCGGACGACTGCTGTCGCAGCCAGACCGCTCCGGAAAAGTATAAGATTCGGGATTCGAATCCGGCGGTCCAGCCAGGGGCGCTCTACACGATGCTGCCCTTGACGAGCTCTCGACAGAGGGGAATGACACCATGCCAGAAGGACTCTCGATGTACGCGGAGAAGGTCTACAACGCTATGAAGACCGCAGGGATCGACAGCGAGGACAAGATGGCCAACGCAGAAAGGATAGTCGGGCTCACCAAAGCCCCAAAGAACTTCGTCCTCAGATCCCTGGACGAGCTCCAGTCGAAGGGTCTCGTGAAGAGGAAGGCTCGAGAGAAGTCCGCTGGTTACTACATCGTCCAGCAGGGCTGAGCGCCGACACGGGAAGAAATATAACATCAGACACTCTAACCCGGGCCAAGTGGACAGATGGACCAGGAGTTCGAGGTCACCCCGTATAAGACGACCGGCGAGATAGACTACGATGTGCTCGCCGAGCGCTTCGGAACCAAGAAGGTCGACGAGGCGCTGCTCAAGAGGCTGGCGAAGCACGGCCCCCTACACCCGATGCTCAGACGCGGCGTGTTCTACTCGCACAGGGACATGGACTGGATCCTGGACCAGTACGAGAAGGGCAACAGGTTCTCTCTGTACACGGGCCGCGGCCCGTCCGGACCGATACACCTCGGGCATCTGATGCCCTGGGCGTTCACCAAGTATCTCCAGGACACCTTCAAGGTCAAGCTCTGGTTCCAGCTCACCGACGACGAGAAGTTCCTCTTCTACGACAGGCTCACGCTCGAGGAGACGAAGAAGTGGGGGTACGAGAACGCCCTCGACATCATAGCCCTGGGGTTCGACCCTAAGCTCACGAAGATCTTCCTCGACACGGAGTACATCAAGACCATGTACCCGACCGTGCTCAAGGCGGCCAAGAAGATCAACTTCTCGACCATCAAGGCCGTCTTCGGCTTCGACAACTCGTTCAACATAGGCATCATCTTCTTCACGAGCATCCAGACGGTGCCGTGCTTCCTCGAGTCCATCCATCAGGGGAAGAAGGTCCCGTGCCTCATCCCGTGCGGCATAGACCAGGACCCGCACTTCAGGGTGACCAGGGACATCGCCGAGGGGCTCGGGTTCTACAAGCCGGCCCTGCTGCACGCCAAGCTCATGCCGTCGCTCGCCGGCGGGGACAAGATGTCCACCTCGAGCAAGAACGATACGACGATCTTCACCGTCGACGACAAGAAGACGGTCAAGAAGAAGATCTCCAACGCGTTCACCGGCGGGAGGGTCTCGGTCGAGGAGCAGAGGAAGCTCGGGGGAGACCCTGACGTCTGCTCGGTCTACGCGTACAACACCTACTTCTTCGAGCCGGACGACGCCAAGCTGGCGGCGCTCAGGGAGAGGTGCAGGTCCGGCGCCATCATGTGCGGCGAGTGCAAGGGACTCCTCTTCGAGAAGGTATGGGCCTTCCTCGAGGAGCACCAGAGGCGCAGGGAGAAGGCGAAGGAGACCATCGAGGACTTCTTCGTCAGGGACTGAGCTGCGAAAGGTCATTATCCGCTCAGGCCGTTCACCGGGATGGGGAGCCCTGACATGCGTCTCAAGCCAATAGCGCGAGTGGAGAACGGGATCGACGAGCGGCCGGACGACTGGGACGAGGTCGTCTCGAAGATCGTCTTCGACCCGGAGTACGTCCCCGGACTCTACAGGTTGGGCCACTTCAAGCACATCTGGGTCATCTTCGGTTTCCACAGGATGAGGGGGTGGCTCCCGAGGGTCCACCCGCGCCATGACCCGTCCCTCCCGGAGGTCGGGGTCTTCGCCAGCAGGTCCCCGACCAGGCCGAACAGGCTCGGCCTCACCCTCGTCGAGATCGTCAGCATGAGGAAGGGCGTCGTGACGGTCAAGGGTCTGGATGCGTTCGATGGCACCCCGGTCTACGACATCAAACCCTCAGAGGACGAGATAGACTGGTGAGGCCATTCCGGAAAAGTAGATAAGCAGTCTGCCCGATTGGGCCCCGACATGTCCCAGCATGGCGTGGCCGACGAACTGAGCTACCTCGAGAAGAAGGTACTGAAGGCCCTCGACAGGCTCAAGAAGGCCGACCCCGAGGCCGTGCGCATGGAAGCGGGCCTGGAGCAGGTCGTCGAGGTCATGAACGCCTCGTCCTGGCTTCAGGCCAAAGGACTTGTCAAGATCGACGAGAGCATCGCGAAGGTCTACACCCTCCGGAGGCCCGAAGCGGCGACCAAGCCCCTGCCTGAGCGGACGGCGGTCGACCTCCTCGTTAAGGACCACGCAGGGAGGGGTTCCCTCGCCGACCTGAAGAAGAGCGGCAGGTTCAGGGACGACGAGATACAGATCGCCCTGGGATGGGTCAAGAAGAAGGGCTGGGGCGAGCTCGAGAAGTCCGGCAAGGACATGTTCATCAAGGTCACCGACAAGGGCCGGCAGGCCCTTCTATCCAAGGGCGAGGACGAGCTCCTCATCGAGCGCCTGGCCAAGGGCGAGGTGCGCGAGGACGAGGCGCCCAGGGAGGTCATCGACCAGCTCAGGCAGCGCAAGGACATCGTCAACGAGAGGCACATCACCAGCAGGGTCATCTCGCTGACCGAGCGCGGGGCGGAGCTGGCCTCCACGGACCTGCACATCAAGGAGGAGGTCGCGCAGCTGACCCCCGAGCTCATACAGTCGGGGAAGTGGCGCGAGGTCGAGGTGCGCAGGTACGACGTGAAGGCCTTCGCGCCGACGGTCCACGGGGGCCGCCTCCACCCCATGACCATGCTCATCGAGAAGGTCCGGAACGCGTTCCTGACCATGGGCTTCACCGAGATCAGGGGCGACTACGTCGAGAGCGCCTTCTGGAACATGGACATGCTCTTCACGGCGCAGGACCACCCGGCCAGGGAGATGCAGGACACCTTCTACCTCAAGAGCCCTGAGAGGTTCGACCTATCCAAGGACAGGGAGCTGGTGGAGGTCGTCAGGCAGGTCCACGAGAACGGCGGGAAGACCGGCTCGCTGGGCTGGAGGTACAACTGGCGCATCGAGGAGGCCGAGAGGGCGCTCCTGAGGACGCACACCACGGTCGACACCATCCGCCACATAGCCAAGGACCCCAGGCCGCCGTTCAAGGTCTTCACCGTCGACAGGGTCTTCAGGAACGAGGCCATGGACTCGACCCACCTCCCCGAGTTCACCCAGATAGAGGGGATAGTCTGCGAGGAGGGGGCGAGCTTCGACATGCTCGTCGCGATGCTCAAGGAGTTCTACGACAGGATGGGCATCCCCGAGATAAGGGTCAGGCCAGGGTACTTCCCGTACACGGAGCCGTCGCTCGAGGTCGAGATACGCTGGAACGACCAGTGGATGGAGCTCGGAGGGGCGGGGATATTCAGGCCGGAGGTCACCGAGCCGCTCGGGCTCAAGGAGCCGGTGCTCGCCTGGGGGATGGGCCTCGAGAGGCTCGCGATGCTCACCTACGGGCTCGACGACATCAGGGACATCTACATATCCGACATGGACTGGCTCAAGAAGGCCCCGCAGATCTGAAGAGCCTCGTCATCTCAACGACGACGACGCTGAGGCGACCTTCTCCAGCATGTCCTCGGCGCCTATGCCCGCGAACAGCCCCCTTGCCTCGGTCAGCAGCTTCCTCGCGGCCTTGACGTCCCCCTTCTCGACGAGCATCTGGGCGAACTCCATCTTCCTGACGCCGATGCTCCACGGGACGTCCATCCCTTCGAGGGACGCGAGGCTCTCCCGGTAGTGCTCCTCGCTGGAGCGCAGATCACCGGTGAGCCTCTCGGCCATCCCGAGGTTCGCGTACGCCGCGCTCATGCCGAGCCTGTCGCCTATCTCCGAGAAGACCTCGATCGCGCCGAAGCAGTCCTCCTTGGCGCGCTCCGGGTCACCGGTCCGCGTGAGCACCTCGGCGAGGGAGGTCAGCGCGTAGGCCTTCGCCCTCGGCTGACCCGTATCGTCCGCGAGCTTGACCGCGTTCTCCAGGTGCAGGCGCGCGTCCGCCGTCCTGTCGAGGTGCGCGCACGCGATGCCCATGTTGACATAGACGTTGGTGAGCTCCACGGGCCCGAAGCCCGCGGCGCACTTCGAGAAGTGGTCGATCGCCTCGGGATACTTCCCGCGCCCTATGAGCACGTTGCCCAGCTCCAGGTGCGCGAGGAGCATGCCCTTCTGGTCCATGGCGGACATGGCCTCCTTTGCGCTCGCCTCCAGGAGCTCTTGGGCCTTCTGGTACCTGCCGACCTTGTTCTCGACCACTCCGAGCCCGCGGAGCGCCATCGCCCTCACGCCCGGGCGGCCCGCCGCGACCTCGAGCGCCTCGGAGAAGAGCCTCGACGCCTCCTGCGTCTCCCCCCTCTTGCTCTTGATCCTGCCCATCTCGACGAGGGATTCCGCCCTCATCCATCTCGACGAGGGATTCCGCCCTCATCGGGCCGTCGGCCTTGGCGACGGACTCCAGGAGGGACCACGCCCGGTCCAGCTCGCCGACCGTGCTCGCGGCCCTTGCCTTGGCGAGAGCGACCTGGTCGGCGTACTTCGGCTTCTTAGCCTCGAGCGACGATATGATCGACCAGACGCGCATGACGTTGCCCTTGCTGAGCAGCTCATCGGACCGGCGCGCGACGAGCATCTCCGCCTCGAGCGACCGGTTCGCCCTGATCAGGTGGTAGAGCCTCTCCTGGAGGTCGTCCCTCCCGAGGTAGTGGTCCGCGGCGACGCTGTGCCACCTGACGCGCTCCTCGGCCATCATAGAACCGTAGACGAAGTCCCTGAGGGACGAGTGTATCTCGAGCATTCCCGGGGCGACCTCGCGCAGCATCGAACCCTTCCTGACCTGCCTGAGCTCCCTGGGGACCGCATCCGCGGGGAACGATGTCTGGAAGACGCTCGCGAACTGGAGGAGCGCGCGCTCGTCCGCCGTCAGGCCTGAGTAGAACTTCTCCTCCAGGAACCTGGAGACCTGGTATCGCGCCTCGGTCGGCGTGTTCTCCGTGACCATCTCGAGCGAGAGCGGG
>JALOTO010000015.1 GCA_025457845.1 Thermoplasmata archaeon
TGGAGGCGACGAGCTGCTCGGCCGCCAGGAGCATCGCGGTGCACCCGCCCTTCATGTCGCAGGTCCCGCGCCCGTACATGACGCCGGAGACGACCTCTCCCTGTTCCCTCCTCCAGCCCGTGCCGTGGGGGACGGTGTCCAGGTGTCCGGACAGAAGGACGCCGCCCGACAAGTGCTCTGCGAGTATGGCAGGGTGCGCCTTGTCCCCGTAGAGCTTCGGCCTCAGCCCCATCCCCTTGAGGGCCGAGGTGACATGGTCCACCATGGGCCCCGCAGGGTCCTCGGACGTGCTCCTGATGAGCACCAGCTGGCTCAGCGTCTCCTCCGCGCGGTCGATCAAGTGCTCACCTTCCCTTCTTGGTCCCTGCGAGCCTCTCCGCGGTCTTCACGATTAGCTTGACAGTGTTCTCGAGGTCGGACATGCTCACGATCTCGACGGGAGAGTGCGTGTACCTCATCGGGATGCCTATGGGCATCATCAGCGCGCCGGTCTCCTGGACCGCGGCGCCGTCCGTGGAGCCGCCTCCGGTGCCGTACTGGAGCGGTATCTTGTTGGCCTTCGCGACCTCCTCGAGCAGCTTCCTGAGCTTGGGCGAGGCGATCGCGACGCTGTCGAACATCCTCATGGCCGGGCCTCCGCCTATGGGGACCCTCTCGTAGGTCTCTCCCTGGGCGGGCCCGTCGGTCGAGGTCATCGTGTCGACCGCGAAGAAGTAGTCCGGGCGGAGCATGTGGGAGACCACCTTCGCCCCTCTGAGCCCGATCTCCTCCTGGACTCCCCAGACGAACACCAGCGTCAGGGGCAGCTTGCGGTCCTTGAGAAGCTCGACCGCCTCGAGCAGGATGGCGCATCCAGCCCTGTCGTCCACGCCCCTCGCGCAGACGAGGTCGTCCCCGAGGTATGAGATGTCCTTCTTCCAGACCATCGTGTCGAGCACCCTGATGCCGAGCTTCTCCGTCTCCGCCTTGCTCCTGGTTCCCACGTCGACCCTCACGTCCTCCCAGCTGACGACCTTCTTCCGGTCGTCGTTCTCGGTCATCAGGTGCGGCGGCTTCAGCCCCAGGACGCCGGTGACCTTCCCCTTCGCGGTCTGGATCTCCATGACCCTGCCAACGAGGGTCCGGTCGTCTATGCCCCCGACCTTCCTGATCCTGAGCGACCCGTCCTTCTCGACCTTGGTCACGACCAGGCCGAGCTCGTCCATGTGGGCCATGAATACGACCTTCGGGCCCCGGTCGCCTATGGTCGCGATGAGGTTGCCGATGTTGTCCTCCTCGGACCGGACGCCCATGGCGTCCAGCTTGCCCTTGATGAATCCCCTGACCCGGTCCTCGAACCCGGACACGCCGGGCACCCTGACGAGCTCCTCCAGAAGTTCTCTGATGTCAACCCCTCCTAACGAAAGGCGGCCTGACGACCTCCGCCGCGACCGCCGTGTCCCTGACCTTGATATCGACGCTGGTTCCTGGCTTCGCCATGTCGAACGGGAGGTACCCCATGGCTATGCCTCTCTTCAGTACGGGGGACATCGTCCCGCTGGTGACCGTCCCCACCTTGGAGCCCGATGCGAGTATGTCGTATCCGTGCCTCGGGATCCCCTTGTCCTTGACGATCATGCAGACGAGCCTGTCGTACCCGCCCTTCGCCCTCTGCTCTGCCAGCACCTGTCGGCCGATGAAGTCGTGTTCCCAGTGGATCGCCCATCCCGGGCCTGTCTGGAGTGTGGTCTGCGAGCCGTCGAAGTCCGTGCCGCTGAGGAGGAGCGCCTTCTCCAGCCTGAGGGTGTCCCTTGCGCCCAGGCCTATGGGCCTGAGCCCGTGCGCGGCGCCTTTGGCGATGACCGCCTTCCAGACCGCGACCGCGTCGGCGTTCTCGACGAGGATCTCGAACCCGTCCTCGCCGGTGTAGCCGGTCCTCGAAAGGTACGACTGCACGCCCGGGCCGGTCCCGTTCGCCATCCTCCGTCCCTTGATGAGGGCCGTGGAGGGTGCGGTCCCGCTCGGGGTCACCTTGTCCAGCCGCACATTGGCCCCCCAGAAGAACTTCATCCCTGACAGGTCGGCCGAGGTCAGCTCGGCGAGCACGTCCTTGGCGGTCGGGCCCTGGACAGCGATGCAGGCAAGGTCGGAGGACATGTCGACGACCTCCTGCCCCGCGGTGTGCTTCTGCACCCAATCGCGTATCGTGTTCGTGGTGGCCGCGTTCGGCACCATGAAGAACTCGTCCGGCCCGAGGGGCGTCACGATGGTGTCGTCCATTATTCGCCCGTTCTCGTTGAGGATGTGCGCGTACACGCACCTGCCGACGGGCGCGTGGGCGACCTCGTTCGTGACGAGCCTGCTCATGAGGTCTCCCGCGCCCTTGCCCCGTATGATGAGGTCTCCCATGTGGGAGACGTCGAAGGCCCCGGAGCGGGTCCTGACCGTCATGTGCTCGTCCATGATCGAAGTGTACTGTATCGGCATGTCCCAGCCGGCGAAGAAGACCATCTTGGCGCCAAGTGCTACGTGCTCGTCCCTCAAAGGTGTCCTGCGCATGCGGGCCCGATGCCGTTATCCGTGGAAAAGCCTTGGGGAGCTAAAACGGTCCCTTCAGCGGTACTGGTCTATGAGGCTCATGAAGTCCTTCTCGAGGCTGACGCTCAGGGAGGGCTGCTCTATGACCTCCGTGTTGCGCTCCAGGAGGGCCAGCTCCTTCTCGCTGAAGGCGCTTGGGCTTATGGGCATGAGCACCGTCGAGCGGCTCTGCATGACCTGCTCGTTGATGTGCTCTGCGAACCTGAGGACCTGCTGGAAGCCGTTGTTGATCACGAGGTACTCCAGCCCGTCTATCAGCACGACGCACTTCTCGTAGCGCTCTATGAACGAGGAGATGATGGTCGCGAGCGTGCCTATGCTTGTGGGGTTGTGGTGGTCCTTGCCCGGCGTGTGGCTGAGCCAGAGGACGCGCGTCTCGCCGAGGTCGAAGGCCTCGCGGATCTTCTCGGGATACTGCCTCGTGACACAGAGTCCCTGGACCCCGTCCATGATCACGTTCTCGAAAAGCTTGTAGGCGAGGAAGGGCTTGCGCTCGCGGACGACGTAGCATATGCCCTCGTCCGGGCGTAACATGTCAGCGACGGACCTCTCGTCCTTCTCCGTATCGGTCCCTCCGCTACGACTACTGAATCTGAGACAGGGACTGCCATATAAATAACTTATCTCCTTTTTTCATAGCTGGCTTATATACCGCTACCGCTCACTTTCCGGCATCCAGCATGGCGCACATCTTGTGGATCAGGACCTTCGCGGGGATGTCCAGAAGGGTTATGACCGTCGTCTTCCCGGATATGCCTGGCCCGCTCTTCTTGGCGCTCACTATCCCGAGCGTGTCGAGGTCCTTCATCAGGCTCCAGAACGCGGTGTGAGCCCTCGGCTTCTCGTCGTACTCCTCGCACGCGACCGCGTACGCGCTCTCGGCGTCGCGGGTCGTGATGTAGGCCTTCCCCTTTATGGCGCGCGCGATGGCCAGGAGCGCCAGTCTCTGGTGCCTCTCCAGCCCTTCTAGCTTGGATTCCGTGACGGAGCTGTACGCCTCGGCCTTCGCCCCGCGGACGTGCTCGACATTGACCTTCCCCGCCCCCTCCTCATCGGCGAGCATGCCCGACTTCTCGAGGATCTCAATCGCGAATCGGGCGTCCCCCCACTCGGCCGCCACCTCGGCTATTATGTCGACCGCGTCCTGGTCGATGGCCCCCTCGTTCAGGGCGAGGTCCGCCCTCTGTCTCACTATGTCCCTCAGCTCGTCGCAGGTGTACTTGCCGAACTCGATGACGTTGGTGCGCTTGAATGTGCTGACGGAGGCCGCGTCCAGCATGTCGAAGACGTTCTTCTGGGAGACCAGGATGAGGGAGACGTACTCCCGCCCCTCGACCTTCTCCTCCTCGAACCGCGTGAGCTTGTAGATGATGTCGGAGCCGGCCTTCTTCAGCAGGACGTCCGCCTCGTCGAGCACGATCACCAGATGGACCTTCCTCTTCTCCAGGTCCTTGCGGAGGATCCGGAGCATCTCCGTTATCGAGAAGCCCCTGTCAGGGAAGTTGGGCTGGAAGTGGTTGACTATCTGCAGGACCACCGCGGACTCGCTGTTCCTCTGCCTGCAGTTCACGATGGTCCAGTCGACCGCCTTCTGCTGCTTCTCCGAGTGCTCCTTGAGGTCCATGCAGAAGCGCTTGGCGGTGGCGGTCTTGCCCGTCCCGACGCTGCCAGTGAGGACGGCGTTCTGGGAGACGTTGGACTCCACCACCGGCCGGTAGAGCATGATGAGCCTCTTCATCTGTGCCTCCCTGTGTACCAGGGTCGGGGGCACGAAATCGAATGAGAGGGTCCGTTGGTCCCTGAAGACGCTCTTGCCTACCGTATCCCACATATGACTCAGCCTGGGCGCGGACCTGGCTATCTACTTCACCGTATTTGATATTGAGCCGCCGCGTCGGGCTTCCCGCAGCAGGTCTTATGTACACATGCCCGTCCTATCATTCATAGACGGTTCGGTGGTGAGGGAAATGGGCGCTCCAGACATACTCAACAGGTACCCGGTCGCGAATTCGCTCGTGGAGGAGGCATCGTCCGGGGCGGTCGGGGGCAACAGGGTCCACGACCGCGATGTCCGCGCGCCTCAGACCGATGAGATCAAGGAGAGCGGGTATGGCAGGTCGGAGCTCATGGCGGACACGACGATCGTCGTCCTGGCAATGGCCGCGATAGTCGCGGCGGTCGTGTTCCTGGTCGTCCTGTTCTACGGCTGAGGGACGCGCCCAGAAAAGCGCTCGCTGGAGCTGCTGATTGAAACTCCACGGGCTCACGCCCGCGTAGGTTTTTGGGAAGGAGTTTGAGAAAGGAGAAGGGTGTTCAGCCGAACAGCGCGCTGAGACCAGCGGCCGCCTCGCTCTCCGAGACCTTCTCTTCCTTCTTCTCCTCTTTCTTGTCTTCCTTCTTGTCGGCGGGTCCGGCTGCAGCCGGCGCGGCTGCGGCGACCGGCGCTGCGACCGCGGTTGCGATCGCCTCGTCGATGTTGACGCCCTCGAGGGCCGCAGTCAGGGCCTTCACGCGGGCCGCGTCCACCTGGACTCCGGCCGCCTGTAGGACCTTCGTGATGCTCTCCTCGCTGACCGGCTTCTTCGCCGCGTGCAGGACCATCGCGCTGTACACATACTCCATGTCTATGCCTCCTTCATCCGATTATCCGAACAGTGCTCCCAGGCCGGCCGCTGCCTGATCCTCGGAGACCTTCTCTTCCTTCTTTTCCTCTTTCTTCTCCTCCTTCTTGGCCGGGCTGCCGCCCGAGCCGCCGGAGGAGGGCTTGGTCGCGTTGCTCAGAGCGTTCTTGAGGTCGTCGTCAAGTGCGGCCGGCACCTTGGAGGCGACCGAAAGCATCTGGGCGTTTGCCTTCGCGAGCATGAGCTTGATGGTTTCCTTGTTTGCGATGTCGGCGTTGACCGCCAGGTTGATCGAGTCCATGTGGGCCTTCGCGAGCATCAGTCTGATGGACTGCTTCGTCGGGTAGGCGATGAAGACCGACAGGTTGAGCGCGCCGACGGCCGCCTGCTGGAACATCGTCCTGAACGCGTCGTCGTCGACCGCCAGGACGTCCTTCTTGAAGACCATCCCGTCCTCGAAGACCGCGTGGAGGTCGAGGCCGACCATGAGCGGGAATATCTCGAGCTTCCCCAGCACGAGCGCCACGTCCCTCGGGATCTTGTCGCCCTTCTTGACGAGGAGCTTGTCCTTCTTGATTATGACCTTGCCCTGCTCGATCGCCGCCGGCAGGCCTGCCTTCTGGAGTTCGCCCACGACCGGGCCTGGCTTGAAAGGCGTGTCGCCGGCCTTGACCTCGATGTCGTCCGGAGCGGTCTCGCCGCCCCTCGCGGGCATCCTGGTCTTCGTCGCGTCGAGCTGCTTGAAGAGCCTGAACGGGTTGAGGTCGGAGGTGACTATGGCGCACTGCCCGTCGACGGCGTCGACGAGCTTCTCGATGCCCTTCTTCTTCTTCCCGGCCTCTGCCAGGGCGATCTTCAGGAGCGTGTTCTTGAGCATGACTATCTCGGCCTTGCCCCTGAGGTTCGTCCTCATGGTCTGGAAGGCCGGCGCCGGCACACCGCGGACATCTATGACGCCGACGACCTTGCTCTTGGCGATCCTCGAGGCCAGTTCATCGACGGCCTCCTTCTTCCAAGAAGCAACATGCGTCGTCATCTCAGATCACCTTGTAGGAAGGGCCCATGGTGGTCTTGACATAGACCGACTGGATGTTCATCTTGCCCCTCTCGAGCTTCGAGGTGAGCCTCTTGATGATGAAGTCGAGGTTCTCGGCGAGCTTCTCCGCGGGCATGTCCTTCGTCCCGATCGGAAGGTGGAACGTGCGCTTGTCCCTGGTCCTGATGGTGATGCTGGACCTGAGCTTCTCGATTGCCGCCTTCGGGTCGGACCCCGGAGGCATGGGCTTAGGCATCTTGCCCCTCGGGCCGAGGACCATACCGAGCCTCTTACCGACGGTCGGCATGAGCGGCGCCTCTGCCAGGAAGAAGTCCCCTTGACGGGCGAACTTCCTCGCCTTCGCCTTGTCCTTGGCGATCTCCTCGATCTCCTCGGGCAGGATGACGACGTCGGCGACGCCCTTGGCCTTGACGGCCATCTCGGAGCTCGCGAAGACCCCTATCTTGACGGACTTGCCCCTCCCGTGAGGGAGGGCGACGTCCTCCTGTATCCTATTCTTCGGATTGGTGAGGTCGATGTCCTTGAGGTTGATCGCGAGTTCCACTGACTCCAAAAACTTCCTCTGCTTCGACTCTGACTGAAGCTTCTTGATGATGTCGACGAGGTGCGTGTCTACCAAGCTGTATCCCTCCGGTGTAGTCCTGGCGAGCCGCTGGGACTCTCCTACATGCCTAGGGAGGTGAGCGAATGCAGATGGGGTTTATAAGCCTTACGGGCCAGGGCCGCGGCCGCCTGGCCCCCACATCCCACCGTCCTCCGAGCCCGTGGAACGCCGCTTTCCAGTAGAAACGATATTACACCCTTTAGGCGATTCGAGTCCTCGCGTGGGGAACGTGGTCTGATGCCGAGGAGGATAGTGATCATAGGTGGGGGCTGCGGCGGCGGGACGGCCGCTCAGTTCGCGAGGAAGACCGACAGGGAGGCCGAGATCACGATGATCGAGCGCGAGCCGTATCCGCAGTACTCGAGGTGCGGCCTGCCCTACGGCATATCGGGCATCATCCCCGAGCTCACGAACCTGATCGAGGCCCCCGAGGAGCGCCTCAGGAAGAACCGCATCAGCGTCCTCCTCGGGACGAACGTCACCAGGGTCGACGCCGGGGCGAGGACCGTCCACGCGGAGTCCCTCGACGGGAAGAAGCACGAGCTCCAGTACGATTCGCTGGTCCTCGCGACCGGGGCCAAGGCCTCCGTGCCGCCCATCCGTGGAGTGACGAAGGAAGGGGGGCGGCCAGACGAGCTCAAGCCCGGGGTCTTCGTCCTGAGGACCATCGACGATGCAAAGGGGATACAGTCCCTGGCGTCCAAGGGCAAGCGCGCGGTTGTGATCGGCGCGGGCCTGGTCGGCCTAGAGGTCGCGGAGGCGCTCATGGTGCGCGGCTGCAGGGTCACAATAGTGGAGTTCCTGCCCAACTGCATCCTGGCCATGGTCGACGACGACATGGCCCAGGTGATGTCGGCGGCCATAGCCAACCACGGTGTCAAGATGTTCACCGAGTTCCAGGTCACGGACATCATCGGGGACGACAGGGCGAAGGGCGTCGTCGCCAAGGACCGGAAGACCGGCGAGGAGAGGGAGTTCGTCGCGGACCTCGTCATCGTCGCGACGGGCCAGCGCGGGGAGACCGAGCTGGCGAAGCAGATAGGCTGCAGCGTCGGGGCGACGAAGCAGATCGTCGTCAACGACAGGTGCGAGACCTGTGTCGAGGGGGCGTTCGCGGTCGGCGACTGCACGGAATACCCGGAGCTGGTCACCGGCAAGCCGACGGTCAGCGGCCTCGGTACGATCGCGGTCAAGATGGCGATGGTCGCAGGGGTGAACGCCGCGGGAGGGAACGAGTGCCTTCCCCGGGGGTTCCTCCAGACGAGGGCCACCGAGCCTTTCGGGTGCCAGGTCGCGGCGGTCGGCCCGACGACCCCTCAGCTCGAGGCCGCGGGCATCAAGCCTGTCGTCGGCAAGGTCAGGGGCTTCACCCTGCCGGACTACTATCCCGGCAGGAAGGAGATCATGGTCAAGGTGCTCGCGCATCCGAGCGACGGGCGGATACTCGGCGCGCAGATAGTCGGCGAGGACCGGGTCCACCTGAGGATCAACGCGTTCGCCGTCGCGATAATGGCCGGCATGACGGTCCACGACCTCTCAAAGCTCGAGACGGCCTACTGCCCGCCCGCGGCGCCCACGATAGACGTGATAACCATAGCGTGCGAGGCGGCGAGGCTGAAGTTCTCCAGGGCCAGGCAGTGCGGCCCGTCCCCGAGGCCCCCGGCCACCTCATAGGGTGGCCGGCCGGGAGGTCGGCGCGGTCGTGTTTCAGGCGAAGATGCCCTTGTACTCGCCCGCTTCGATCTCCTTGATGATCTGCTTCGGGTCCTTGCCGTCGACGGTGACGCCCATCGAGACGCAGGCCCCGCAGACCTCCTTGAAGCGCTCCTTCTTGCTCTTGCCGAGCATCGAGTCCTTCTTCATCTCGGCGATCTTGAGCGCCTGCTCCACCTTGAGGTTGCCCACCTTCGTGGACTTGGGCGAGCCGCTTCCCTTCTCGACCCCGAGCTCCTTCATTATGAGCGCGGTCGTCGGTGGCGTCCCGACCTTGATCTCGAAGGACTTGGTCTTCGGGTCGACCAGCAGCGTGACGGGGACCTTCATCCCCGTGAACGCCTTCGTCTTCTCGTTTATCGCGTTCACGACCTGAATGACATTGACCCCCATCGGACCGAGCGCCGGACCGAGCGGCGGGCCGGGCGTCGCCTTGCCCCCGTCCACTAGGACTTCAAGCTTGTCTGTCATATGTTCACTTCTCCTTCTCGAGTACCCTTACGTGGTCGCCCCTGATCGTGACCGGTATCGGCACCATGGCCTCGAACAGCTCGACAGTGATCTCTTCCTTGCTCTCGTCGATCTGCTGCACCCTGGCCTTCTCCCCCTTGAACGGCCCGGCGATGAGCTCGACGATGTCGCCCTCGACTATGCCCGAGACGACCGGCTTCGGGGACAGGAAGTGCTCGATCTCGGCGAACGAGGTCTCGCCCTTGACTATGCCGCGGGTCCTCCTCACGCCCTTGACGATCTCCCTCAGGTTGTCCGTGTTCATCGCCTCGACGAACACGTAGCCGCGGATGGTCGACGGTGACAGTATCGCGAACACCCCGATGGGCTTCGGCTTCGCCCTGCTGGCGATTGAGTCCGCGACGGTCTTCTCGTGACCTATCGACGTCTTGACGGCGAGCATCGACTGCCTCGCCGTCGCGACGAGCGTGACCGTGTCGGTGACGCTCGGGTCGTCCCTCAGCTGCGCGCTGATCAGGACGGTGACCTTGTCCCCGAACCTCGCGCCCGTGGGCGATGTGATCTTGAGCGTGAATGTCTTCTCCGCGCCCGGCATGACCTCGAACGTGCGTTCGGTGGTCTGGTCGGCCGAGGGCGTGTTCTCCCATACGACCCCTATCGGGTCGAAGAGCTTCACGAACCACTCGGGGGACCCCTCCTCCGTAGCGGCGAAGAGCGTGTCGACCTTCACGGCGACGGTGTGGGCCTGTCCGTCGTCGGGGAGCTTCAGGGACATCTCGAACTCCGTCGCGTCCCCGGATGCCATCATGCGCTTCAGCTCGCCCTGGACCAGGAACTGCAGCGCCTTCGTCGCGTGCTGCTGCTGCGGTTGCGGGGCCGCAGGCGCATGCTCCTTCTTCTCCTGCTTCTTCGGTTCCACGTCAAACAGACTCAAAACGATCCCTCAACAGTGATGGGGTCTCAACCCGACCCGAACGCCTTCATGAGCATGTCGGCGCCGTATTCGAACAGCCAGTAGATCAGGAACCCTAGACCTCCCATCAGGACCAGCCCGATGGAGACGATCTGGGCGACCTTCATGTACTCCTCTCCCGTGGGCTTCCGGGCCATCTTCAGGACACGCCCGTACTTGCCCTTGCCCACGTGCTTCGTCCTCTCCTCGATCCTCCTCTGGAGGTCCCAGGATTTGTCCACGACGGTTCTTTCTGACATCTCGGTCCGTTCCTTGTGTTATGGATACTACTTGATGAAGTCGAGTCCGAGCTCCTTGCCCTTCTTCTCCTTGGCGGGGCCCAGTATGTGCCGGGACTTCACTCCCGTGACCACGACCATGACCCTTATGGTCCTGTCCATGGTCTCGTCTATGGCGGCACCCCAGATTATCCTCGCGCCTGGGGATATCTTGGACTGGATTATCTCCGCGACCTTCTCCGCCTCGCTGACGGTCATGTCCGGCCCGCCGGTGACGTTGACCAGTGCGGCCGTGGCCTGGGAGATGTCCAGCTCGATGAGCGGTGAGTTGATCGCCTCGGTGACCGCGACCGTCGCGCGGTCGTCGTCGTCGCTCTCGCCGAGCCCGATCATCGCGACACCGCCGGCCTTCATGACCGTCTTGATGTCGTTGAAGTCGAGGTTGACCAGTCCAGGTTTCGTGACGATCTCCGTGATCCCCTTGATGCTCCTCATCAGCACCTCGTCGGCGACCTTGAAGGCCGCGTTCAGCGAGAGCTTGGGGACTATCTCTATGAGCTTGTCGTTGGGGATGACTATGACGGTGTCAGCGACGTTGCGGAGCCTGTCCAGCCCCCACTCGGCGTTCTCCTGCCTCACGGCCCCCTCGGCCGCGAACGGGTAGGTGCATATCGCGATCGTGAGGGCGCCGAGCTCCTTCGCAACATGGGCGACGAAGGGCGCCGATCCGGTGCCAGTGCCTCCCCCGAGCCCGCAAGTGACGAACACTATGTCCGAGCTCTGGAGTGCCTTCTTGATCTCCTCCTCGGCCTCCCTGGCAGCCTCCTCGCCGACCTGGGGCAGCGCGCCGGCGCCGAGCCCCCTGGTCACGCGCCTGCCGAGCAGGATCTTGTGCGGGGCCTTGGTCATCAGGAGGTGCTGGGCGTCCGTGTTCGCCGCATACAGCTCCGCACCGATGATGCCCGCCTCTGCGAGCCTGTTGATCGTGTTGGAGCCGCCGCCTCCGCAGCCTATGATCTTGATGTTGGTCTTGAGACCCTGCAGTATCTTCTGCAGTTCCTCGTCCTCTGCCGTGAAGGATCGCATTCCTTCAGGCTGCTTCGACTGCTCGTTCTCAGCTGCGTTGAGCGCGTTTTCCAAGAGGGACTTCATGCTGGAGCCTCCGCGGGCTTCGCACGTGCCTCACCGTGACAAAGCATGGCGACCGGCCAAGCTAGCCGGGTGTTTGGACCGTAGCTGATTAGGTCTCTTAAACGTTTCGGCGCGTAGAAACGAGTTGCTGGTCCGCGTCAGCGGACCAGGTCGACCTCGCCGACTCCCTTGAACTTCCGCTCACCGGGCTTGCCGAGGATCTGCCTCGACTTCACGCCCGTCGCGACTATCATGACCCTGACGGTCTTGTCCATCGCGGGGTCGACGGCCGCACCCCATATGATGCGTGCGTTCTGCCCGACACGGGACTGTATCTCCTCCGCGGCCTTCTCGGCCTCGGAGATGGTCATGTCGGTGCCGCCGATGACGTCTATGAGTACGCCGTTCGCCTCGCTGATGTCGACCTCGAGCATCGGGGAGTTGAGCGCCATGTCGATGGCCTCTTGGATGCGCTCGTCGCCGGGCGCATCGCTCTCGCCGAGGCCTATCATGGCCACTCCGGCCCCTTTCATGATGGTCTTGACATCGTTGAAGTCCAGGTTGACCAGGCCAGGCCTGGTGATGACCTCGGTGAGGCCCTTGATGGCCCTCATGAGGACCTCGTCGGCCACCTTGAACGCCGCGTTGAGGGAGAGCCTCGGGACGACGTCGAGGAGCTTGTCGTTCGGGATGATTATGACGGTGTCCGCGGAGTCCCTGAGCCTCTCGAGGCCCCACTCTGCGTTCTCCATCCTCATCTTCCCCTCGCCCCTGAAGGGCAGGGTCGCGACTGCGATCGTCAGCGCTCCGAGTTCCTTCGCCGTCCGTGCCACCACGGCCGCGCCGCCGGTGCCGGTGCCGCCTCCGAGGCCGCATGTGACGAAGCAGATGTGAGTGTCGGCGAGCAGCTTCTTGAGCTCGTCCTCCGCCTCCCTGGCAGCCTCCTCGCCTATCTGCGGGAGGGCGCCTGCCCCGAGCCCCCGGGTGACCCTCCTGCCGAGCAGGATCTTGTGTGGCGCGTGGAGCTGCAGCAGGTGCTGTGCGTCGGTGTTCGCGGCGTAGAGCTCCGCCCCGACGATCCCCTCGTCGTATATCCGCTGGATAGTGTTCGTGCCGCCTCCGCCGACCCCGATGATCTTTATGTTGGTCCTGAGGTTCCTAAGTATCGACTCGAGCTCGGCATCTACCCTCTGGTCCTGCGTCATGAACGCAGCCTCTGAGGCAGCTGCCCCTGCCGTCGGTTCCCTTGCCAGCGCGTCTTCGACGAGCGATCTCATCATGTCGGATCACCTTGTTTTCGGGTCTGGGTGAAGGCACTCTCAGTGCTGCTGAATGTGCATCCCGCGCGCACGTGGCGCGCAATATAAAATCGCCATGTCAGTATTAAAGTCTTCTGGATGCCACCCGTGAGCGCGCAGGACGGCTCCCGGTGGGCCCAGGAACGCGCAACGTATTTGCCTCCTCAGACACATGCCAGATGCGTGAAGGTCAGGGCGCATGCGATGTTCGAGGGACTTGTCCAGGGGGTCTTCTTCAGGGCGAACACCCGGCGGTGCGCCGAGGAGATGGGCCTGACGGGATGGGTGAGGAACCTCCCGGACGGGAGGGTGGAGGCCGTCTTCGAGGGCGAGGAGGCGAAGGTGCGCCAGGCGATCGAGTGGTGCGCCACGAAGCAGCCCTATGCGCAGGTGAGATCGAAGGAGGTCGAGCTCTCCGAGTTCAAGGGGGAGTTCGAGATGTTCAGCATAGTCCCGTGAGCGCTCACCTGACGGCGACGATGGCCGCTATCGCCACCGCGGCCACGGCCATCGAGAGGGACAGGTCGAAGTCGAGCAGAAGCAGGACAACTGTCACCGACAGCCCGAGCGCACGGCCGGAGTTGAGGAGGAACTCCCTCCCCATCATCCCCATGGTCGGGCTGTCCCTGGCCCTGTCGACGAGCATGGCGAAGAGGAACGCCGGGACGACGGCGAGCCAGAAGCTCGCGAAGCTCATCCCTGTGAGATAGGTCTCGGAGTTCGTGGCGATGGCGCACGCGACCAGCGCGACCGCGGTGAGAGCGGCGCTTATGCGCAGGATCCTCACCCTGTCCCCTATCCTGTCGGATAGGTAGCCGAGGGCGACGGTCATGAGGGCCCCCCAGAACGCGAACAGGGAGAGGTATCCGCCGAGCTCCGCCTCGTCGGTGGCGTACTCGAAGCTCAGGACTGACAGCGCCATCCAGAAGACCCCTTCCTGGACCCCTTCCAGGAACATCCCCCTTCCCACCTTCCGGTCGACCTCCCTGACGAAGCGGAGCGGGGAGCCATGGACCTGCGCACCGGCGTTCCACGTCCCGTTGCGTCCCCTGAAGGCCTTCGACGCCAGGAGGAACACGATGTTCGCCCCGATGGTGACCGCTCCGAAGGACAGGAGGAGGTCGTAGGATCCGTAGGCGATCATCATTCCGCCGACCAGCGGTCCGACGGTCGAGACCGCCGGGAAGACGAGGAAGTAGGCTCCTATGCCCGTGCCCCTGTTCTCCTCCGTCGTGACCCGCGATATGACCGAGTTGTAGGGCACCCAGAACATGACGATGTAGATCCCGAGGAACACCGGCGGCACGAGCATCAGGGCCGGGCCGTCCAGGAGGATCAGGAGCACGTAGTACGCCGCCATCGAGCACATGCCCAGCAACATGGAGCGGACGTAGTCGCGGACGACGAAGCCCGCGAAGACCGTGGTCATGAGCATGGCGGCCGCGAAGCCCACCAGCAGGAAAACGGAGCACTCGATGTAGTCGAACCCGACGCTCAGGAGGTAGATCATGGCGAAGGCGTTCGCCGTTGTGTTCGCTATCGCGACGATCGCCTGCGAGACGACGAGGGCCCCGTGCCTCTGTGCGATGTCCGATATGTAGCCCCTGTAGTCGGAAGGTCCCGTCATCCGTGCGCTCACACGTTCCGGCCGCGTTCACCCGAACGCTGGTCCGTACGTCGCACGCGGATTGTCTACATGTATCTTGTGGACCTGCTCCTCGGTGATGGCCCCCTGCTCGAGGAGCGTCCGCATCCTCTTGGGCACGGTCGTGATGGCCAAAACGGCCCCCGGCCTGTCGGGGTCGTCGAGGAAGTCCGTCTCCATCAGGAACCTGGTCCCCTTGGAGAGGGCGGTCCTGACGGCGTCCTTCCCTGAGAGCACGGACGGCATCAGCCCGTGGTTCTCCTCGGGGAGCACCAGCGGTGGCGAGTAGTGCTTCACGACCCTGTGCCTCGGCAGCCCCGCCCTGTCCGCCATCCCGGCGATCTCCCTCATGCTCGCCTCGGTGGCGCCCTCGGTGTGCAGCACCACGGCGCAGCCGTTCTCCCTAGCGAGGCGCATGGCGTGGAACATGATGTCGTTCGAGGCGGAGAGCTCCTCAGCGGGGACCGGGAAGTGCGGCCTCCCGACCTCCCCTATCGCGAGGGCTTTGCCGTCGCGCACGTACTCCGCCGCGAGGTCCATGCCCGCGAGCATGATCTCTTTCGCGCGCGCGAGCCCGTGGACCTTGGCGAGGGCGAGCAGCTCGACGGGATAGGGGCCGACCGTGGCATACGCCTTCACCTTGGTCTCAGCGTTCACCCTGTCCTTCACCGCGATGGTCTGGTCGAACGCGAGCCTGAAGTCCCCCTCCGACCTGACGCGCAGCTCCTCGTACGGGAGGTGTGAGATTATCAGATGTGTCCCACCGGCCCGCTCGAAGTCGCGCGCAGCATCGACGTGGCGTCCCCTGACAGGTTCGAGATGGACGTGGTTGTCCAGGATCGGGGGCGCCATGGGTCAGCGCTTCACTTCAGGAGTCCGGCCGCCTTGAGCTCCTCGGTGATCTTGTCGACCGCGGCCTCGACGTCCTCGGGCTTCCTTGCGCCCGTGCAGACGAGCTTGCCGCTGCCGAACAGGAGCACGACGACCTTGGGGACGTCGATCCTGTAGACGAGACCAGGGAACTGCTCAGGCTCGTACTCGACCTTCTCCAGGCCAAGGCTGATCGCGATGGCGTTCAGGTTGATCTGCGCGCCGAGGTCGCTCGAGGCGACGATGTTCTGCACCTCGATCTTGGGCTCGACCTTGATGACGACGCCCGCGGCCTCTATCTGTTTCGCGACCTTGCTGATCGCCTGCTTCACCTGCTCGAGGCTCTTGGCCCCTGTGCAGACTACCTTCCCGCTCCGGAAAAGGAGTGTCGCGGTCTTCGGTTCCTTCAGCCTGTATATCAATCCCGGGAACTGCTCAGGCTCATACTCCGCGCCGTCAAGCGCGAGCGCAATTGCCTGCAGGTCTAGCTCCCCCCCGAGAGATGTTGAGGCGACAACATTCTCTATCTTGATGACTGCCATAAAATCTCCACCGGCGTCATTCCGTATTTAAATGGGTATTTAAAAAGGTTTCTTAAAGGAAATCGACCTCCGACGCCCATTCTTGGGCTATCTGGCTTCTGTGCTTGCCGAAGAAAGGGGCGTTATCTCCGCCCGCGATGCGGCTCCGGGCGCGCCTCTGAATCTGCCTGGCTCAGCACATCGCCGAATGCCGATGCTAGTTTCGCAGATGCGCGGACCCCCATCGACCGGGCTTAGGGAGTCGTAGGCTAGATGTTTCGAGAGCCGCACCAAACGGGCACTGACAAAGAAACAATGTAATATAGTGGGCATCGGTTTTCTTGGTCCGGGGAAGATTCTCCCGAGGGGGGGTAGAACACGAACAGTGAGAACGATAGTGGAAAGAATGGTCGCGACGTCGTTCTCGGTCATCGGATTCGCAGAGAAGGCGTCCAAGGCCGAGCTGCTGTCGCTGATCGGACCGCAGTGGCAGAGATATGTGAACGCAGCGATAGACTCGGGCCTCATCGAGGACGACGCTACCGCAGAGGACGTCAAGGTCTGGCTGGACGAGCGCGTCAGCGGGATGAGCGAGAAGGTCCTGACGAGCTACGTGAACCCGAAGGCGGCCAAGGCAGTGGCAGACAACGATGTGATGTCCGTCTCGGCGACAAGCGAGCCCGAGGCGATCACTGGCACGGGCAAGATCCTCGTCCTGCTGGTGGAGTTCACCGGCTCCGACGAGTACAAGGGTGTGACATACACGGGCCCCGAGCACAACTCGGTCCCGCAGCCGGCCGCCGATGACAACATCAACTACTGGTGCGACGACTTCAACACCGAGCACTTCGAGAATCTCCTGTTCAGCGACGAGGCATACAACGGCTTCACGCTCAAGAACTTCTACGAGGAGCAGTCCGGTGGCGTCTTCACCGTCGACGGTTTCGTCAGCGCGTGGGTGCAGATCCAGAACCACTCGGAGTGGTGGTACGGCGCAGACAGCAGGTCCGGCGGAGAGGGCTCCGACGACCTCAACGGTCCGGCCTGGAGGTTCGCAATCGACTCCGCGCTAGCAGCATACGAGAAGTACGGCGAGGAGATCCCATGGGCGGACTTCGACGCTGACGGCGACGGCTTCGTAGACAGCCTGATGATAGTCAACGCTGGAGTGGACCAGTCCGCAGGCGGCCCGGCCTGGGCCCTATGGGCGCACAGCTGGTTCGTCAACGAACCCATAGGCTTCGAACTGCCGAACGGGATCAAGATCGGCTCGTACACGACCGAGCCGGAGAACGAGGCGGTCGGGGTCTACGCTCACGAGTACGGTCACCAGCTAGGCCTGCCGGACGAGTACGACTGGACCTACACGGGCGAGGCGCCGACCGGCTTCACCAGCCTCATGGCGACCGGGTCCTGGGGACCAGGCATCGCCCCTGATGGAAGGC
Source organism: Thermoplasmata archaeon (assembly GCA_025457845.1). The sequence goes on from JALOTO010000015.1 coordinate 17,145, forward strand.
TAGTGCTCGGCGTCAAGCCGTGCCACCTCAACATCTGGGGCAAGTACGTGCTCGGCTGGGAGAATGGCGCTACCGCCTATGTCGACTTCACGGGCGGGGACAGGATACGGTCCAAGATCGACATCTCCCAGAGCGCGACGACGACCGGGGACATAAGGGCGGTCAAGATCGAGCTGCCCATGCAGGAGGTCGATCTGGGACTGCCAGCTCCGTACTCCGGTGAGTTCCAGTGGTACTCGGGATACCGCTCCGACTGGACGGACGAGGGCGACCTGAAGTACTCGGAGTACTCCATGACGACCGCTTCGATGATCGCGGTCCCGTCGGGCGGGGCGACCCTCGTGTTCCACGAGTGGTTCGACATCGAGGACTACTACGACTTCGGGTATGTGGAAGCATCCATGGACGGAATCACTTGGACGTCCTTGCCTGGCATGTACACGACGAACGACAACCCGTACGGAGGCAACACGGGCAACGGGATCACTGCTCTGTCGCACCGCTATGTGACCGAGACGATGGATCTCAGCGCGTACGCCGGCCAGTCGATATACCTGAGGTTCCGCATGACGCAGGACCCGTACTCGCACGAGGCCGGTTGGGTCCTGGACGACATATCCGTCACGGACGCGAGCGCCAACATCCTGTTCGAGGACCTCGTCGACGAGACATCCACCAGCAAGTGGACCATAACCGCGACGGATGCGGGCGGACCAGGCTGGAAGGTCATCGAGGGCGCGGCAGGTGCGCTGGTAAGGCACTACTACATCATGGAGTGGAGGAACTTCGTCGGGTTCGATTCGACGCTCTACGAGAGCTACCAGTTCACCGACCTCACGGACCCCGACTGCAGCACGGTGCTGTTCTGGTCGCACACGCCGGGCCTGATGATCTGGTACCGCAACTTCCTCTACGAGGACAACAACGTCGGCCAGCACCCAGGATATGCCGGTATCGGCCTGGTCGACGCTCACCCGGAGCCCATATACCAGGAGTACGACGGCCTGATGGTCAGGCAGCGGATACTGCTGATGGACGCAACGTTCGGCCTGAGGGACAGCATCGCCAACAGCATCCCGTACGTCGGAGTGCTGCAGGAGTTCCCGTCCCTCCCAGCGCAGCCGTCGTTCGACGACAGGGGCGAGTTCTTCTACACTCAGTTCCTGAAGGGGACGACGCGGTTCTGCGGGCTCGAGCTCCCGACCTATGGCGTCAAGGTGAAGGTCCTCAGCGAGCAGGCGGACCTCACCGGTGCCAAGATCCTCGTGGACCTGAAGGCCATAAACGCCTAGACGGATGATGCGGAAAACCCTTTCATCAAACTCATTCCCCGTTTCTCACGCCTCTCCCATCGCCTTGCGCCCGGCCCCGTCCCGACGTGGCGAAGTCGCCGAAAAGCAATGCCTCCGACCCACCTATTCACAGAAATGATGCACAGAAATTGACCTCCGCCAGTATGTGATAGGTAGAAGTAGTCCGCCGTCGATACGCCCACCAGCGGGGACCTTACAACCGTCAAAGCCGGGTCCTCTGATGGGGGTGAAGACACGAGGGGACACACTGAGAAGATGTGCCTAGGCATTTTGATCGCAACGGCTCTCGTCGCTCCGGGCATGATGCTCGCGGGCAACGCCAGGGCGGCCGAACCGGTACCATGGACTTTGGCCGTGTTCTACAACGGGGACAACGACCTGGAGAGGTACTACGACGAGTACAGCCTACCGGCCCTCCTGAACATTCCGGCCAGCGACGACTTCGAGGTCGTCGTGTTGCTGGACAGGATGAGCACGCAGGGCATAGAGCTCATAGAGATCGAGGGCGGGACCGCGACGGTCGTGAACACGTATCCCGAGATGAACTTCGGGGACGGCGCGACGTTCGCATGGTTCCTGACCGAGGTCTCGACGCTCTACCCGTCCGACAAGCTCGCCGTGACGGTATCCGACCACGGCTACGCGTGGAGGTACTTCAGCAACGACCAGACATCGGGAGACAAGATCACGGTCGCGTCGGAGGAGACCATCCCGATGAACGGCTTCCCGTACGACCTGATGTTCACGCCGCTCGCGAATGACGCGACGAGGACGTCGGACCAGGTCGCCATCGACATGGTGAACGGATGGGCCGCGTACTACGACCCGCTGAACTGGGCCCAGACGGTCGCCCTCTCGGCGATCGATGTGGCCAGCATCGGCGCGCAGGCATCCGTGTTCGATGCGTGGAGCGCCCGCATGTACACCGACCTGAGCATCTACAAGAAGAACTACAAGAACGCCCTGAGCAACGCCTACTGCGCATGGGC
>JALOTO010000122.1 GCA_025457845.1 Thermoplasmata archaeon
GGAGCGGGCCTTCCCAACTGGACCAACCTCCCGGGCGAGAACCTGAACGGCATAATGTCCGCGAACGAGTTCCTGACCAGGACCAACCTGATGAAGTCCTACAACTTCCCCGAGTACGACACCCCGAACCGGATCGGCGAGAGGGTCGTCACGATCGGCGGAGGCAACGTCGCGATGGACTGCGCCAGGACCTCGCTGAGGCTGGGCGCCAAGGAGTCCATCATCCTCTACCGCAGGTCGGACGCGGAGCTCCCCGCGAGGCGCGAGGAGGTCCACCACGCGAAGGAGGAGGGCGTCAGGTTCGAGCTCCTGTCCGCCCCCGTGAAGTTCAACGGGGACGAGTGCGGGAACGTCAAGTCGCTCGAGGCCATCAGGATGCAGCTGGGAGAGCCCGACGCGTCCGGCCGCAGGAGGCCGGTCAAGGTCGAGGGGTCCAACTTCACCCTGGAGTGCCAGACCGTGCTCATAGCCATCGGCCAGAGCCCCAACCCGCTCGTGCCGATGACCACTCCCGACCTGAAGCTCACGAAGGAAGGGACCATCGCTGTGGACGCCGAGGGCAGGACCTCGAAGAAGGGCGTCTTCGCGGGCGGCGACATAGCCTCCGGCGCTGCGACCGTCATCCTCGCCATGGGCGACGGGAAGCGCGCGGCGAAGGCGATGCACAAGTACCTCACGTCGGACCCGTCGTGGCCCGCGCCCGAGGTCTTCGAGAAGGTCGCCTGCGAGAAGTAGGCGGTCCCTCAAAACAACTTTCCCCAAACCCCAATCCACGTTTTCATGGTTTGTTCTAGTAAAGTGCCATTCCTATGGGTGATTCGACAGAATCGTCTCATAAAAGGTGGTTGTTCAGCCCCTCTGCCTGAGGGGCACGGTGAGGTGGAAAGTGCTCCCCTCGTCCTTCTTGCTCTCGAACCACATGTCGCCGCCGTGCTTGCGGACGATCTCCCTGCTCACGTAGAGCCCTATGCCGACCCTGCCGTCCTCGCGCACGAGCCCCTCGTCCGCCAGGAAGAACCGGTCGAAGATCCTCGGCTTCTGCTCGTCCGATATCCCTATGCCGTTGTCCTTCACCCAGATGTGTACCTTGCCCCCGAGGATGTCCGCGCCGATGACGATCTTCCCTCCGGGGTTGGTGTACCTGATGGCGTTGGTTATGACCGTGTGGACGACGTCGTGCATGCGCAGCCTGTCCGCCTGCACGACCGGGAGGTCGTTGCCGAAGAGGATGGTCACATCGTGCCTCTTGGCCTTGATGTCCGCGTCGACCTCCTTGACTATCTCCCTGGTGACCATGGCCAGGTTGACGCTGTCGAGGTCCAGCACGAGGGTCTCGTCCTGGAGCCTTGACATCTCGAGCATCTTGCTGACCAGCGTGTTGATCCTGTTGACCGAGCCTATCATGTTGTGGAGCTTCTCCTTCATCTTCGGCGAGAGCTCCCCGTACATCCCCTCGCTGGCCATCTCAAGGTAGCCAAGGATCGTCGTCAGGGGGGTCCTCAGCTCATGGGATATCGTGTTGACCAGGCTGTCCTTGGCCTTGTCCAGAGCCTTGATCTCGTCGAAGGACCGCTGGACGGACTCGAAGTTGGACTGAAGCTCCTCGCGGAGCCTCGCATTCTCCATGGCGATGGCCGCGTGCATCGCGAAGGGCTCGGCGACAGCGTACTCGGTGACCCCGAACTTCCTGGTCTTGTCCCTGTAGATCTCGAGGACCCCTTCGACCTCGCCGGCCTTGCTCTTCAGGGGGATGCACATGATGGTCTGGCGAATCTCCTCCTCCAATATGCCGGGTATGTCCTCGACCCTCTGGTCGTCCATGGAGTCCTCGACGATCTCCACCTCGCCGGTCCTGGCGACGTGGCCGGCGAGACCGCTTATCGGCCCTATGTCGGACATCACCTCGGCGGCGTACTCTCCGGTCGCGTAGATCGGGGTGAGGAGGTTCCTCTCCCAGTCCACCAGGTAGACGGATATCTCGTCGAACGGGACCAGCCTGTTCATGCTGTCCGCGATGCTCTTGAGGGTGGTGTTCAGGTCCACCGGCTCCTGCAGGGCGGCGGTGGCGTTGAACAGGGCCTTGTAGACCTTGACGGTCTTGTCGAGCTCGTTGACAAGCTCGGCGTTCCCGATCGCGATGGACGCCAGAGCGGCGAATATCTCCAGGTTGGTGATCATGGTCCCCGAAGGGAGCTTGCCGTCCTTGGGCCCGTCCGGTTCGAGGAAGCCGACGATGTCCCCCGACGCATCCTCGAAGGCGACGTACAGGACGTCAAGTTCGTGCCAGTCGTCAGGGTTCTTCCTGGGCAGGGCCGCCCTCTCAGGGTGCATCAGGGCATAGTAGTTGGTCACGTCCTCGCCTGGTTTGGCCTTCAGGAGGTATGTGAACTTGCCCATCTTCTCGCAGAGGGCGAGGTCCTTCTTGATCATGTCCAGGGTCTTCGCGATCCCCTCGACGGCCTTGGTCTCCTTTATGTCGTATCCCTTCGAGGCCTTGAGGACGAAGTAGCCCTTCTCCTTGTCCAGGACGAAAGCGTCGCAGCCCTCGAAACCGAAATCCTCGGTGACGGTCTCCGTCATCCTGCGGAGTAGCTCGTCGACGTTCCTCGAGCTCATCATAGAAGTCGTGAACTCAAGGGCCTTCTCTAGTCGCCCGCCTGCCACGGCAACTTCATCCGCTGTTCCGTATATCCACTTTTTGACGCCGTTCGCTGGCTCTGAGAACGATGGTACTGGCGCCTCCGGCCGCCGGCGCCTTTCATTGCGCGACTGTGCAACAATCGCGCACAACCATTATAAACCAGATGCTGCATCATGGGAGCGATAACATGCCGGTCAGATTCGACGCGGAGAGCTGCGACAGGAACCCTTACTGCCCCGTCGTCAGGGCGTGCCCGACGGGCGCGATGTACGTGGACAGGAAGACCTTCAGGCCGTCCTTCGACGCGGACAAATGCACTGGCTGCGGCACCTGCGTCGCCTTCTGCCCTCACGGCGCGATGGTTGATGAGTGAAGGCTCATCTCTTCCAGAAGAACCCGCAGTAGCACTTGCCGTCCCTCTCCACGTCCCCGCCCCTCGTGGGCTTGCACGGGCACTGGTACTCAGGCGAATGCATCATCCTGCAAGGGCAGTAGAAGTCCCCGAAGCGCCTCCTCTTGCCGAGCAGCCCCTGGATGACCTCCTCCTTCATCTCGTTGAAACCGTAGCCCTTGAGCCTGGCGTACTCGTCCACTCGCTCCCTGATCTCGGCCTCGGTCCCCAGATCGGGCCTGTCCCCCACGAAACCCTCGGGAGTGCTCCTGACGACGAGCCTCTGGCCGCACACGGTGCAGACCACATGGTCCCCCGCTGCCTTGCCGGCGGGGAGCGGGAACCTCGCCTGGCAGACGGGACAATAGACCCTCGCCGCCGTCGGTCCGGTCATAGTCTCAGCGCCTTCCTGAGCCTCTCCTCGTCGTGGCCGACCCAGTGCTCCCCGCCTATGACGACGACAGGGAACGACTGCCTCCCTGTGAGCTTCTCCACCTCGCTGAGCGCCCTGTCCTGGGCGTCGTCGTCGAGCATGTCCACCTCGATGAGCTCGTAGACAACCTTGTGGTCGTCCAGGAACTTGCGGGTCCTCTTGCAGTACGGGCAGGTGCTCAGCGCGTAGACCTTGATCTTGTCGGCCATCTCCTTCGCTCCCCTTGGGCCTGCGGCCCGAATCCAGGTGCCGGCCCGCTGTCATGATTGGCCAGGGCGGATATTAGGATTGTCCAGAATACCGCCGGTCCCGCCCCCGCTCAGCCGGTCCGTCCGAGGATCTTCCTGCAGACGTCGAGCTGCCTCGAGACCGAGGCCATGACCTCCGCGTCGTCCGATACGATCTTGAGGTTCTCCTTCGCGTAGTCGGTGCTCGTCTTCCCTCCCCACTCGCCGTAGACGAGCACGCCTGCGTTGGAGAGCGAGACCACGCCGAGAGTGACCGCCAGGTCATGGATGATGTCTCCCACGGTCCACGGGTCCACCCTCGCGTGCTCCGGCGGCTCGAACGGGAGCTCGAGCTGGAGAGTCATGAGCTCGCTGGTCCTCCCGTGGTTGATCATGTCCTCGTCGCCCGTGATGAGCATGACGTCGTAGTCCCCGCTCCTCGACCAGTCCTTGTACGACTGGGCTATCTGGATGTCGTTCAGCTCCTTGTCCCTCGCGGGGGTCCCCTTTATCCTCAGCGCCCTCAGCTCCGTGAGCAGGTAGTCCATCTCGTTGAATGCCAGCTTCGCCCTCCGCGCCTTCTTCGCGCTCCCGTTCCTGAACTCGCCGAGCAGCTCCTTGTGGGCGAGGAGGGATGAGAGGGCCATGATCTCGTCCCTGTCGTACTTGTGGGTGATGGTCGAGTCTATCTCCCTCTGGACCAGCTCGCTCACCACGTACCTGAAGTCGGTGGCCTCCACCGTCCGGTCCGTGGATTCGTGCCTGACGGGCATGTGCCTCGACAGGAACCTGAAGTAGAGCAGGTTCGTGTCTATCGCGATGAAGACGGGCCTGGGCCTCTTGTTTGGGTCCCTCGCCTCGTCTCTGAGGTCCGCCAGGGTCTTCGCGATGTGGTCCTCGTTCCTGTAGTCCAGGAAGCCGGACGACAGGAGGCAGTTCTTGAAGTCGTTGTAGCTGGGAAGCTCGTCGTGGCCGACCGACCTGTCCAGCGGCCTCCTGGACGTCCTCTCCCGGTCGAACTCCTTGTACCGGGCTATCTTGGTCATCTCGGGCTTCTTCATGTCGAGCGTGAAGAGCTCGAGCTCGTAGAACGGGTACTCG
>JALOTO010000189.1 GCA_025457845.1 Thermoplasmata archaeon
CGTGTACGACGATTGGAGCCTGTCGGCCGAGGAGACCCAATACGGGATGATCAACTACGTCGACGGGGTCGAGAGGATGCTGTTGGCGATAAGGGTCGATGCAGACAGCCTCGCGACCGCTGACCAGGCCGTCTGGATATTCACGGTCCCCGGGGACGCGGGAGAGGTGGGCGTGGACCTGATGCCGGGGGTCACCGAGCTCAACGGAGAGCCGTATTCGGATCTGGCGCAGAGGGAGTTCTGCACCAACCTCGTGCTCGGCTACGGCACGCAGCTGTACCCCGCGCTGCTGCTCCCCTTCATGGACCATACATATCCTGGACCGCTGCTCCGGGACTACTTCGGGGACGGATATTACGTCGAGGTCACAGCGCACGTCGAGTCGCATGGCCTCACCGTGGAGGTCGTCTCGGCCCAGCATGCGGCCGATCTCGAAGCCTACCTCCTGAGCCTCGGCCTGGTCCTCGACGCTGCGTCGTACTCGCTCGTGGGAGGATACCTCGGGGACGACTTCGCGTTCGTGATCTCGTGGATCTCGGACCTCGACCAGTTCAGGGAGGAGGTCTCCTTGCAGTACGACCACGAGACGGAGGATTACTACTACGAGCTGGGACTGTTCTCGGAGTTCCCCACGGACAGGCTGTTCTACCCGCTGAGGCTCACCAGCGTGTACGGGGAGACGACCGTGCCCATGCTCCTCCAGGTCCTGGGGTTCGTCGAGCCCGACGGCGCTGCGGCGGACTACGATGCGCTGGGCATTGCGGTCGAGCACAAGGTGCATCACATCTATCGGGTGCCCACGGAGCTGAGCCCCTTCTTTGCGGAGGACGGGTCTGAGGCGACCGAACCGTACTACTTGTTCGACGTGAGGTACACCGAGATGGTCATCGAGGCCCCTTCGGACCTGCTTGAGGCGGACCTCTGGATGGTGCCTGCGTCCTCCGCCGCGCTCGACGTGCAGACGTGGGTCCTCGGCAACGGGTTCCTCGCGGGGATGTTGGTGATCATCGGCCTCTCGTCGATGTCCGGAGTTGTCGCCGGTGCCCTGGTGTTCGCCCCGCACAGGCCGGTGCTGTGGAAGTTCGCCCTCCTGGGCATCGCGAACCTCCTGACGGTCGTCGGGCTGTGGCTGGTCTCCATGAAGCTGGAGGTGGAGCGCACGATGACGAGGTCGGATATCCCGGTCCAGGCGAAACCCTACAGGACCGACTTCCTGGTCGTGTTCAGCTTCGTGTTCGTGGTTTCCATGAGCATGGTGCTCATGGCATTCTGGGTGTGACCGGGGTCGGGTCTGCCCCTCCGCCATCAGCTTCTCGCACAGCGGCCGGACGGTCTCCCCTGGCCCGAGGTGGAACTCGACGCCGATGAGAAGGCCCTTGTACCGGATGGCCTTGATCTTCTTGGTCTTGATCTCCTTGATCTTCTTCACGAAGTACTCGCCCATCTCCTTGGACCGCGCGTCGAGCTTCTCGTCGACTAGCACGTCCAGCGAGGCGCTGGCAATCGCGCATGCGAGCGGGTTGCCGCCGAAGGTGCTGCCGTGGGAGCCCGGGGTGAACACGCCCATCAGCTCCTTCGTGGACACGCAGGCCGACACAGGGTAGAGGCCGCCGCCGAGGGCCTTGCCGACGCAGAGTATGTCGGGCCTGATCCCCTCGTGCTGGAATGCGAACATCTTGCCGGTCCTCGCGAAGCCGGTCTGGATCTCGTCGATGATGAGGAGTATGCCCTTCTTGTCGCACACCCGCCTGAGCTCCTTGAGGTAGCCCGGGGTGGGCACGTTGATGCCCGCCTCGCCCTGGATGGGCTCCACGAGTATGCCTATGGTGTTCTGGTTGATCGCGGCCTCGAAGGCCTTCACGTCGTTGTAGGGGATCGTCACGAAGCCCGGGGTGAACGGCCCGAAGCCCCTCTTCGAATCCGGGTCCGACGAGAAGCTTATGATGGTCGTCGTCCGGCCGTGGAAGTTGTTCTCGCAGACGATGATCTCGCCCTTGTCCTCGGGGATGCCCTTCTTGGTGTGGGCCCACCTCCTGGCGAGTTTGATCGACGTCTCGACGGCCTCGGCCCCGGTGTTCATGGGGAGGGCCATCTCGAGCCCCGCGAGGTCGCAGAGCTTCTTCAGGAACGGGCCCATGCGGTCGTTCGAGAACGCCCTCGAGGTCAGCGACACCCTGCCGTGAGTAGGAGCTGAGCATGTCCATGTACTTCTTGCCGTCCGCGTCCCACACCCACACTCCCTTCGCCTTCGATATGACGACGGGCAGCGGGTGGTAGTTGTGGGCACCGTAGCTCTTCTCGAGTTCGATGTAGTCCTTGGCCTTCATACAGTCATCCTCTCGCGGAGCCTGACCGGCCCCTAGCGTGTCGAGGCCGCTGATTGCGTCCCGGTCTTAATATGATTTCATGGCACATCCGGAGAAGTAGCTCGGCGGAGTCAGGCGCTCTCGCGCCGAGGCCTCACGAGCATCATGGTCGAAACGGCCGCCCCCCAGGCCATGGCGGCCAGGACGGCGAGGGTCTCGGTGAACGGGCCGATGCCCGCCGCGAGGAGCAGTAGGCCGAACGCGAAAGCCGAACCCGACATGGCCGTCCCGGCGAGGCCGAGGGCACCGGTCCGGTGCATGGCGTAGGCGAACATGCCCAACGCGGCAAGGAGCGTCAGGAAGAAGGCTATCGAGAAGGCGAAATGGGTGTCGCCATAGTCCTCGGTGAATATGCCGACGTTGACCAGGAGCGCGCCCCCGACCGCCAGGAGGGCGGACCCGGCGCGCGATGGGAGCGATGTGCCCAGCAGAGGGTAGACCCCCAGGACCGCGAAGGCGAATATGAGCGCGCCCGCGAGCATGAGCGCCGCGTTGAAGGCCCAGGCCGCGGGGCCCACCCCGAGGTCGCTGAGGTAGTTCTCGAGGAACGCGTAGCCGGGGTCCCCGGCCGCCGCGACGGCGTAGAGCGCGGAGAACGACGCCACGGCGAGGAGGCCGCAGGCCGCACCTGGGCGGTACGACCACTGAGGCGGATGCATGTCCATGAGGATGGATGTGCGAGGGTATAACGGTGACACCGTCAGCGTCTAGAGCTGCGTGTTCCTGGGGGCGGTCCTGACCACCCCGTATACTGGCTTCGGGAGCGGCCTCTCGGCCTCTTCATCGGCCGCTGACGGCTTCGGGAAGCTGTAGACCTTCTGGGGCGCAGGCTGCACTTCGACGTGGATCTTCGAGTACGTCCGCGCCATGACGAGCACCAGAGACAGGACGTACGCCCCGACGACCACGAGCGAGAACTGCCATAGGTAGGTCCAGATGGACACTATCGCCAACGCCGAGAGGGCGGCCCCGGAGACGGTCCACGAGACGAGCCCCACGATGGTGTCCCTGGACTCGGAGCGCACGCCCAGGTTGGAGTAGTTGATGTGCTTCACGACCTCCGAGACCTCGTACCGGACCACGAAGTAGACC
>JALOTO010000123.1 GCA_025457845.1 Thermoplasmata archaeon
TGAGTGGGCCCAACCGGATTTGAACCGGTGATCTGCGCTGTGTGAGAGCGCCGTCATAACCGCTAGACCATGGGCCCTTTGGACGCAGGCCGATGAATGCCAAGTCTGTTTAATATGCTTTTGGCCCCGGCACCCACCATTTTATCCGTCCTCGCTCATTCTCGGAGGCGAGGAACATGCTGGTACGGACCCCTAGCGGGCGGAAGGACATCAGGGCGCTTTGGATGGAGGGCCGCTCGGTCAAGATGATAGACCAGAGGCTCCTCCCCGGGAAGTTCAGACTGGTCACGATACGGACCCATGTCGAGATGGCAGATGCGATCAGGGACATGACGGTCAGGGGCGCCCCTGCCATCGGGGCAGCAGGTGCCTATGGCATGGCCCTCGCTCGATTGAACCGGGCAGACACAGATAAGGCCGCCAGGCTCCTGAAATCCACCAGGCCGACAGCATACGACCTCTTCTACGCCGTGGACTCGATGCTCCGGGTGAAGGACGGAGACATGATCGAGGCGGCCAACGAGTACGCCGACGGGATCGTCACGAAGTGCCGTTCCATCGGCGAGAACGGGGCGCGTCTCATCAAGAGCGGGTCCAAGGTCCTCACCCACTGCAACGCGGGCGCGCTCGCGACTGTGGATTTCGGGACCGCGCTCGCGCCCATGCGCGTCGCGCACCGGGCAGGCAGACGCTTCTTCGTCTATGTGGACGAGACGAGGCCGCGGCTCCAGGGTGCAAAGCTCACGGCATGGGAGCTCCTCAACGAGGGCATCGACCACGCGATTATCCCCGACAACGCCTCCGGGCACTACCTCAGGAAGGATGTCGACCTCGTCATCGTCGGTGCGGACAGGATCGCTGCGAACGGTGACTTCGCGAACAAGATCGGCACATACGAGAAGGCGGTCCTCGCAAAGGAGAACGGCGTGCCGTTCTATGTCGCCGCTCCGGTGAGCACGTTCGACCTTTCACTCGAGGACGGGAATGGCATTGTAATAGAGGAGCGGTCCGAGGACGAGGTCCTCAAGATAGACGGCGTGACGATTGGCCCCAAGGGGAGCCACGCGCTGAACCCAGCCTTCGACGTGACCCCGAGGAAGTACGTGACGGGTTACATCACGGAGAATGGCGTCCTGGCTCCCAGAGACTTCAAGAGCCTCGGATGACCTGGCCTAAGTCCATCCTTCCCGGTAGTCTTTTTAGCCATGGTCAGGATATGGACCCCGGATGATACTAGTCACAAAGTGGTTCGGCGCCTTCCTGTGTGATGACGGGAAGGTCCTCCGGTCTTCACTGTTCCCCAAGGACCCCAAGGAGATTGCCCAAAGGCTCGACATAATGAGGCGAGGCGGCATACTCGCCGAGGAGCATGCCCTCGCGGGGCAGACCAGGAAGGTCGTCGACAAGCGCCTCGCGGAGTTCGGCCGCACCACCAAGTTCGATTCATCGTTCATCAAGCCCGACGACTACGGGTTCACCCTCGCGATGTACCGCGAGGCGACCATCGTCCTCGCCAAGCAGGCTGTAAAGGCGAGCGTCGGGCCCGATCAGCACCTCGGCCAGGCGGTCCGAGCGCACGACGATCTCGTCTTCACCTCCAACCTCCTCGCCGAACGCCTCAGGGAGTGGTACGGGCTCCACTTCCCAGAGTTCGAGGTCGTCGTGCCCGTCGAAACCTTCGTGAAGGCCATCCTGGAGCACGGTTCGAGGGACAGGATACTCGATGCCCTGAAGCTCGAGATGGACTCCATCGGAGGGGACATCGAGCCGGAGGACCTGGAGGCGGTCAGGCAACACGCGAGGCCGCTCCAGGAGATGCTCGTCTCGAGGGAGAAGCTCGAGCGCTACATCGAGTCGCGCATGAAGCACGTCGCCCCGAACGTGGCGGCCATCGCCGGCCCGGTCATCGGAGCGAGGATGATAATGCAGGCCGGGAGCCTCACCAGGCTGGCACAGATGCCTTCCGGCACGGTCCAGCTCCTCGGGGCGGAGAAGGCCATGTTCAGGCACCTCAAGAAGGGGAGCAAGCCCCCGAAGCACGGGACTCTGTTCCAGCATCCTCTGGTCCACAGCGCCCCGCTCTGGCAGAGGGGGTCCATCGCGAGGGCCATAGCGGGCAAGATATGCCTGGCCGCTCGGGCGGACGCGTACTCCAAGAACGACATATCCGAGATACTCAAGGACCAGCTGGACAAGAGGGTCGTGGAGATCAAGAGGCAGCACGCCGCCCCCCCGAAGAGACGGCAGGACGCCAGGCCGGAGGGGAGACGGTTCGACGACCGCGGCAGAAGGCCCGACAGGCGTCCTGGCGGTCGGGACAGGCGCGGCCGAGGGCCGCAAGGGTTTTAAATGCCCACAATCTACCCTGGTGGCAAGTGAGCATACATGGTGACCGAGCAGGCTGAAGTCAGGGAACTCAAGGAAGGCAGGTACATGGTCATCGACGGCGAGCCCTGCAAGATCCTCAGCATCTCCACATCCAAGCCAGGGAAGCACGGTGAGGCCAAGGCGAGGATCGAGGCCATGGGCATCTTCGACGGGAGCAAGCGCTCGGTCGTGTACCCGGTCAAGCACAAGATACAGGTCCCGCTCATCGACAAGAGGAACGCGCAGGTCGTCTCCATACAGGGCGCCGAGGCCCAGCTGATGGACATGGAGACGTACGAGATGTTCCACCTGGCCATCGCCGAGGATGTGAAGGACACCCTGAAGGCAGGGGAAGAGGTCCAGTACATCGTCGCAATGGACCGGAAGAAGATCACCAGGGTGTGAGGATGCCGAGCCGCGGTATGCTGCGGTTCGCTGATGCCACCGAGACTTTCGAAGAGGCGGAGTACGTTCTTCTAGGGGTCCCATTCGACAGGACCACCACGTTCCGAAGCGGCGCGCGGTTCGCCCCGACGACGATAAGGGAGGCCTCGTCCAACTTCGAGATGGAGCTCTTCGAGCACGGGGTCACCTTCAACGACATCAAGTTCCACGATTCCGGAGACCTCTACGAGGAGGGGACGGTCGACGACATGGTCCAGGCCATCGAGGAGGAGGCCAGGAGGGTCGTCTCCGCCGGCAAGTTCCTCGTCTCCATGGGCGGAGAGCATTCGATAACGCCCCCCATCGTCAGGGCCTACGGGAAGGACATCTCTGTCATCACCATAGACGCCCACCTGGACTACAGGGACGAGTACCAGGGGCTGAAGAACAGCCATGCCTGCGCGCACAAGAGGATCGAGGACGTCGTGGGCAAGGGGAACGTCTTCGCCTTCGGGATAAGGTCGATCTCGGGCGACGAGGACCACGGACAGGCCCTCTACGCCGACGCCTTCAGAGTCCACGAGGAGGGATGCATGCCCGTCTTCAGGGAGATGCTGGCCAAGCTGAAGAGGCAGCCGGTGTACCTGTCCCTCGACATCGACGGCATAGATCCGGCCTACGCCCCGGGCACGGGCACCCCCGAGCCCTTCGGGCTCACGCCCATGGACGTCAAGCACATCGTCAACGAGCTCGCGCCACGCCTGGTCGGGTTCGACGTGGTCGAGGTCTGCCCTCCGTACGACAACGGGAACACCTCGATCCTGGCTGCGAGGATCATCCGCGAGGTCGTGGCCACCAGGTGGAAGGCGACCCACAGGTCCTGATCAGGCCTTGACCAGCTTCTGGACCTTCCCGAGATAGTCCTCGGCGATCCTCTTTGCCCTCTCGGGGGTCTTCGCTTCTGTGAATATCCTGAACAGGGGCTCCGTCCCGGATGGTCTCACGAGGACCCACCCGTCCTCGAAGAAGATCTTGACGCCGTCGGTTGTGTCGACCCGCCCGTCCTTCGTCGCCTTCGAGAGGGCGGCCATGACCTTCTCCTTCCTGTCGTCGGGGCAGACCGTCTTGGTCTTGAACTGCGAGTACGATGGTATCCTGTCCAGCTGCCCTGCCAGGCTGCCGTTCTTCGCCACCGCCTCGAGCATGGCGGCGACCGCCATCCCGCCGTCCCTGCAGTGCTGGAGCTCGGGGAATATGAGACCGCCGTTCTCTTCCCCTCCGAAGACAGCTCCGTGCTCCATCATCGCGCGCGCGACGACTGGGGAGCCGACGCGTGTGTACATGATGCGGCCCTTGGCCATCTTGGTCGCGTCCTCGACGCACTTGGACGATCCGACGGTCGTCACGACGAGGCCTCCCTTGGCGGACTTCACCTTGAGGTGGGCTATCAGGGCCAGGCTCCTATCCCCGTACATGTAACGGCCCCTGTCGTCGACGAAGATGCTCCTGTCGGCATCGCCGTCGTGGATGACCCCGAACGCGAAGCCACCGGTCTTCACGAGTTCTATGAGGTCCTTCGCGTTCTCCGGGACTGGCTCGCTGTTGTGCCCCGGGAATGCGCCGTTCGGATCGGCGTTGAGTGTGACGTACCTGACGCCGAGCCTCTCGAGCAGTTTCGGCGTCGTGAACGCCGCAGCCCCGTTGCCGCAGTCCACGGCGATTCTCAGGCCGGCCTTTCTGATTGCCTCGGAGTCCACTGCTGAGACGATGCCTTCGACGTACTCCGCGGCAGCAGTCGGGAACCACCTCGGCCTCCCGACACGGTTCCAGGTGACCCTCCTGAACTCCTTCGTGTGGTAGATCCGTTCGATGGTTTCCTCGTTCTCCCTGGCCATCTCGGTGCCGTCGGGGTCGATGCACTTGATGCCGTTGAACTCCGGTGGATTGTGGGATGCTGTGATCATCACTCCGCCCGCGGCTTTGTGGCGCTTCACCGCGTATTGTATTGCGGGCGTCGGAACGATGCCGAGGTCCAACACGCCAGCGACGCATGCGGACTTGAGCATCTCATTCGAGGTCCTCGCATCGGTCGCAATCATCACGGTGCCATCCATGAATGTCCCGATTGCCATCCCGAGACGGAGGGCGAAGTGGCTGTCCATCTGCTCAGTGTTCACGACACCTCTTACTCCGTTCGTCCCGAAGAGGCGGGGCACGAGTCTGTCCTCGGACCGTTTGGTCATCTCCATGGGATTGCCCGACGGTCGATAAAAAGCTGCGCCACCTCCGAATTCTGCCTAAGTATCACTATATAGTGATATATAGAATCCATAGGATTCTGGGCATGATGTGCCGGCCGGCCAGCTCCATCTGGCTATGTAGACGGAAGTGTTAATATGTAGTCCTCAGTTAGCCCCCAACATCGGGGGGCAGCACCGGATGGGATTCAAGGAATGGATCATCCCGCAGCAGAAGCATTTCTACGACCTGCTGGAACAACAGGCGGACACCGTCCTAGAGGGCGCGAACGCCCTGGTCGACATGACCAAGAACTTCGAGAACGTGGCGTTCAAGAGGGACAAGATCAAGGAGATCGAGAGCCGAGG
>JALOTO010000124.1 GCA_025457845.1 Thermoplasmata archaeon
ATTACACCGACCGCGGGGCCGAACTCGCTGCGAGACTGCCCGGACGCATCAAGGGGGTGCGGCTGGATTCCGGGGACATCACGGCTCTGAGCAGAGAGGTGCGGGAGATACTGGATACCGCGGGGAAGAAGGACGGCAAAATCTTCGCCACCAACGACCTCAACGAGTACAAAATCGAGGAGATGCTGGCCGCAGAGGCCGAGATCGACATCTTCGGAGTCGGGACCGAGCTCGTGCTGTCCGCGGACTCCCCCGCCATCGGCGGGGTGTACAAGCTCGCGGAGGTCATGAGTGAAGGTAAGGCGACACCGAAGCTGAAGCTCTCCAAGGACAAGAGCACCTACCCTGGGAGGAAGCAGGTATACAGGCTTGTGGAGCAGGATTCCCCTGTGAGGGACGTCGTAGGGATGCGGGGCGAGCTGGACGGGGACCTTGAGCCGCTTCTCGTGCAGGTCATCCGAGGCGGGCGCATCCTCGATGACACGCCCACCCTTGCCGAGGTGCAGGCCCGCGCGACCCGCAACAGGACGGCACTGCCTGAACGCCTTAGAGACATCAAGACGGCCGGACATTACGAAGTCGAGGTATCCCACGAGCTCGACGAGCTCACCCTCGAGACCGTCTCTCGCATAAGGGGGGCGCTGGCATGAAGAGACAGGTCCTCGTCGTGAATCTGATCGACTGGTCGAGATCCTTCGTGGACGACAACGGATCGTTCTACTGCGGGACCACCCATGAGCAGAAGGAGAATGCGGGTCGGGTGATCGAGCACGCAGACCTCGTAGTGTTCAGCTCGGACGCCCACCCGGTGTCATCGGGCGAGTTCGCAATAAACGGCGGCCTGTACCCAGCCCACAACGTAGTGCTACGGTCCGAGGTTGGACCGAACTTCGAGTACTACGCGACACCGGCAGGAGAAAGGGTCAAGCTCGGCGACAGGACCATGACCCCGGCGCTCACAGAGGACATCGGAAGACACCTGACTGGACGCGCACGCGGGATGATCGTCCCGAAGGAGATATACTACCAGGACGGCGCCTCCGAGCCACGGTTCTCCCCGGAGGATGTGGAGCGCAGCTTCGGCACGGACATCGTCGACGAGCGCGGCTTCATCGAGGGGGCCTACGACTACATCGTCGCCCCCAAGCACACCTTCGACGCCACCAGGCTCGAGAGCGACTACAACCTGCCGAGGAAGGTCGGCGGCGAGATTCCAGCCACTAACTTCAACGTGTTCTCTTTGCTGAGGCGGAGGTACCCTCCCGACAGCCACGAACTGGTCTTCGTCAACACTGGCGTCGTCGAGGGGATTTGCAGGCTGCACACCTCGATCGGACTCAGACAGATGTTCAAGTCCTCAAGGGTGGTGAACCTCACGGATGCCACAACACCCCTGGCGGGGATAGGCCTTGGGTTCGACACGCCTGAGCAGTCCAGGGATGCTGCAATGCGTGTCTGCAAGGACGTCGGGGTCGAGTACGTGACCACGGACGAGTTCCTGCACTGGTTCAACAGGGACGGCATGAGAAGGAGGTCGTCGGGATGAACCTGCGCAGAGTGCTCCTGTCGACCAAGAAGACAGCGCTCGAGTACTTCAAAGAACACACAGACTTCCTCGAGGACGCGCTGCAGCGCAGGGAGCTGGCCGAGATCCGGACCCGCCACGACGCACACTACGAGTCTCTCGACAGGATAAGGAGGATCCTCACCGAGAGGGGAATCCATTTCTCGAGGTCATACATGCCCTACTCCGAGTACGAGGACTTCCGCGGCAAGGACCTCATCATCTCCGTCGGGGGGGACGGCACGGTCCTGAACTCCTCGCAGTACGTCATGGACAGGACGCCCATGCTCACCGTCAGGTCTGACAGGAAGAGCGCAGGCGTCCTCTGCATGGTCGACGCACAGGACTTCGAGCGGGCGATCGATCGCATCATCGAGGACGAGTTCGAGGTCCAGGACTGGACCAGGGTCGAGGGCCGTTTCGGGTCGAGGAGGCTCTTCGCCCTCAACGAGGTCTTCGTCGGCGCCAGGCACAGCCCGTCCATGGCAAGGTACGAGATCGCCCATGATGGAAGGACTGAGTCGCAGATGTCGAGCGGCGTCGTGATAACGACAGGGACCGGCTCCACTGGATGGTATGCGAACATCCCCGGGTCGGGAGGTAGCTTCCCCCGGACGGCCAAGGAGCTCAGGTTCATCGTGCGAGAGCACAACCTCGCGGGGGACTATCGACTCACCGAGGGGACCATCGAGCAGGGAGGGTCGCTCACGGTCCGCTCGAAGATGAACGTGGACGGGTGCATCAGCTTCGACGGCGACTACGGGAAGCGGATGTTTGAGTTCAAGAGGGGGAGCCTCCTCCGAGTCAAGGCCGCCAGGCTCCCCGTCCGGGTCGTGTCAGTCAATGGCCGGAGGTCGGAGGGAGGCGCGTGAGGAAGGTCAGCCAGAAGGGCTTCCTCGAGTCCTACGACGCGTCGGAGTTCGACCGGCCGTCGGTGACCGTGGACATAGTGATGTTCACCGTGATCGAAGGCGAGCTGAAGGTCCTGTTCGTCAAGCGAGGACAGCAGCCGTTCGCGGGGCGCTGGGCGCTGCCCGGTGGCTTCGTCCGGATGGACGAGTCGCTGGAGGAGGCTGCAGCGAGGGAGCTCGAAGAGGAGACCGGCGTCAGGGCGAAGGATGTCTATCTCGAGCAGCTTTACACCTTCGGCGACCCGCGCCGCGACCCGAGGACAAGGGTCATCACCGTCGCCTACTTCGCCCTGGTCGATTCCGCGAAGATTGGGCCCAGGGTGACCGGCCAGGAGGGGATAAGCGATGTCCAGTGGCTGCCCGTCCGCAGCCTGCCAGAGGGGATCGCGTTCGACCACAAGGACATCCTGGAATACGCCCTCAAGCGGCTCAGGAATAAACTGGAATACACTGTTGTGGGCTTCGAGCTCCTCCCTGAGCAGTTCACCCTTCCCGAGCTCCAGGGCCTGTACGAGAACATCCTGGGGGAGACGCTGGACAAGCGCAATTTCAGGAAGAAGGTTCTGTCGATGGGGATACTCTGGCCCACCGGGGGGTACCGGAAGGGAGGATACAGACCAGCAGTGCTGTACAGGTTCAAGGGGACGAAGCCCGCATCGACCTTCAAGAGGACCAGATTCGAGAGGGGGGCAGGATGAACTTCATCGAGGTACTCGGGGTCGCCACCGGTCTCCTGACCGTGTGGCTCACGGTGAAGCAGAAGGTGCTCTGCTGGCCAGTCGGCATAGTCAACATCCTCCTGTTCATGGTCCTGTTCTATCAGGTCAAGCTCTATGCCGACCTCGGCCTGCAGGTCGTCTTCCTCATCCTGTCATTCTACGGATGGTACTACTGGGTCCACCCCAAGAAGGGGGAGACGACGGTCCCCGTGACAACCCTCACTGCCAGGTCCTGGGTGATGGCAATCGCCTCGCTTGGGGTCGGCACCGTGGCGATGGGGGCGGCCCTTGCAACATACACCGACGCCTCGGTCCCATACTGGGACTCGTCCACGACAGTCATGAGCATAGTCGCCCAGTACCTGATGTCACTGAAGAAGCTGGAGAACTGGTACCTGTGGATCGCGGCCGACGTCATCGACACCGGGATCTACCTCTACAAGGACCTCTATCTGATGAGCGGGCTCTACGCCGTGTTCCTGGTCCTTGCGACCGTCGGGTACCTGGAGTGGAGGAAATCATGGAGAGGTTCAAAGAAGGACTCATAATCGGCAAGTTCATGCCGATCCACGCTGGGCACCAGCACCTCATAGACACTGGGAAGGCGAGGGTGGAACGGTTGACCGTCCTCGTCTGCTCCCACTACTGGGAGCCCATCCCCGGGGAGAAGAGGTACGAGTGGGTCAAGGAGATGAACCCGGACGTGAACGTCGTCTGGGTCAACGAGGAGCTGCCGTCGCAGCCGGAAGAGCACCCGGACTTCTGGGACATCTGGAGGAGGGCGATCCTGAAGTACGCTCCGAAGCCGGACGCGATATTCTCATCCGAGGACTACGGGTACAAGCTTGCTGAGGTCCTCGGGTGCGTGCACGTCTGTGTCGACCCGCGCAGGGAGAGGTACCACATCTCAGGGGAGAAGGTGCGGGCGGACCCCTACAAGTGGTGGGACTTCATCCCGCCGCCAGTGAAGGCGTACTACGTGAAGAGGGTCTGCATCGTAGGACCAGAATCGACCGGCAAGACGACGCTGGCGGCAGCCCTCGCCGAGAGGCTGCGCACTGTCTGGGTGCCGGAGTATGCAGTAGAGTACCTCAAGAATGGGAACGACGACCTGAGGTCCACCGATGACATCGAGAGAATCGCAATGGGGCAGATTGAGTCCGAGGATGCTGCAGCGCGGCAGGCGAACAGGATTCTGATCTGCGACACGGACCTGATGACCACGGCAATCTGGAGCGATCATTACTTCAGAAGTTGTCCGACGTGGATAGTGGAGGAATCGTGCGCGAGGAAGTATGACCTCTTTCTGCTGACTGACATTGACATACCCTGGATCGAGAGCCGATGGAGGGACTGTCCCGACAAGAGGGAGCAGTTCCGGAGGCTCTTCATCAGGGAACTAACGTTGAGAGGGAGGAGGTACGCCATCATATCGGGTAGCGAACCTGAGAAGAGGCTCGAGGCCGCGATTAGCCACATTGCGACCGTGTTCCCAGACGGCATGAACTG
>JALOTO010000125.1 GCA_025457845.1 Thermoplasmata archaeon
CGGCAAGCGGGCGAAGGAGAAGGGCGTCGAGGAGGCCGTGCTGGACATAGGCCTCAGGGAGCCCACGAAGGGCAGCCTGATGTTCGCCGCCCTCAAGGGACTGCTCGACGCCGGCGTCGAGATACCGCACGGCGACGAGATGCTGCCGGCGGACGACCGCGTCGCGGGGAAGCACCTGCGCGAGGGGACGTCCGCGGCGTTCGAGGACGTCAAGAAGAAGATCGGAGGTGGTGAGTGATGGCCGACTGGACACCCAGGACGAGGCTCGGAAGGCTCGTCGCGGCGGGTGAGGTGACTACCATGAGCGACGCGCTCAGGACCAGGCTGCCGCTCAGGGAGCCGGAGATAGTGGACATACTGCTCCCGGAGCTGGCGGACGAGGTGCTGGACGTCAACATGGTCCAGAGGATGACCGACTCCGGCAGGAGGGTCAGGTTCGCGATCACCGTCGTCGTGGGCAACCAGGACGGGTTCGTCGGCCTCGGCAGGTTCAAGGGCAAGGAGGTCGGCCCGGCCATACGCGCCGCGATCGACGTCGCCAAGCTGAACATGATCGAGGTCAAGAGGGGCTGCGGGTCGTGGGAGTGCGGCTGCGGAACTCCGCACTCGCTGCCGTTCGACGTCGTGGGCCACGCTGGCTCGGTCGTCGTCACGGTCAAACCTGCGCCGAGGGGCACGGGCCTCGCGGTGGGAAAGATCGCCAAGAGCGTCATCAAGATGGCAGGGGTCGAGGACGCGTGGGGCTTCACGAAGGGGCACACCAAGACCACGATCAACTACTCCATCGCGGCGTTCGAGGCGCTGAGGACCACCTCGCAGGTGAGGGTCACGGGCGAGCAGAAGGACAGGCTCAACATCGTCTCCGGGCCGACCAAGATCCAGGCGACTCCGTCGCCGTACGTGGTCGAGGAGAGCGCCGAGGACGAGCCGCCGGCCGAGCAGAAGCCCCCCGCCGACCAGAAGGAGGGGAGCTAGGTGCCAGCCATTGTCGTCGTCAGGGTCCGCGGCCACGCCAGGATCAGGCGCGACGCGGTCGAGACGATGGAGATGATGAGGCTCCACCGGCCCAACCACTGCGTGCTCCTGCCGCAGGACGAGACCACCAAGGGCATGCTCCAGGTCGTGAAGGACTACGTCACTTGGGGCGAGGTCGGGCACGAGACCGTCGCGAGGCTCCTCTTCCACAGGGGGGAGGTCGCCGGCGGCGGGAGGCTCACCGACTCGTACGTCAAGGAGAACTCCGGCCACGCGTCGATACTCTCGCTCGCGAAGGCGCTTGAGAAGGGCGAGGCCAGGCTCTCCGACGTCAAGGGCCTGAAGCCGGTCATGAGGCTGACGCCGCCGAGGGGCGGTTACAGGGGCGCAAAGATATCGTTCGTCGACGGCGGGGCGCTCGGATACAGGGGGGCGGAGATCGACAAGCTCGTCGACCGCATGCTCCCCAAACCGAAGGGGGCGAAGTAGATGGTCAGCAGGACCAGCAAGTTCAGGGGAAGCAGGACCCACGGCCGCGGCAAGAAGGCCGGGAGGGGTGCTGGCCTCCGGGGAGGGCGCGGGAACGCGGGCCTCCACAAGCACAAGTGGATAAGCACGGTTAAGTACATGCCGGACCATTTCGGCCACCACGGGTTCAAGAGACCTCAATCCGTAGTCGTCAGCAAGGTCACGATGAACCTCTCGGAGGTCGAGGAGTCGCTGCCGGCGCTGGCCAGGGACGGCTTCGCGACCGAGAAGGGCGGCAGGTGGTCCGTGGACCTGACGAAGATGGGCGTGGACAAGCTGCTCGGGTCGGGCAGGATTGGCACGCCCGTGTCCGTCAGGGTCGCAGAGGCGTCGGCGAAGGCCGTCGAGAAGCTCAAGGCCGCCGGCGGGGAACTGATCAAGGACGAGGGAGACTCGGAGGCGTAACCGCCGCGACCGGCGCGCGCCACCGTATTGCGAACGAGAGCAGGACCTGTAAGGAAGGGTGCTGATGGCTGAGGGGAAAGAAGAGAAGAGCATGCTCTACAAGCTCAAGCCAGTGACGGACCGGCTCCCGGCCGTCACGAGGCCTGAGGGTCACGTCCACTTCCGGACGAAGATGATGTGGGTCATCCTCATTCTCGTGCTGTACTTCGCGATGACCAACGTCGTGATCTACGGCCTCGACGTGGAACAGAGGGTGGACCTGTTCGCCCAGTACAGGGCGATCCTGGCGGGCGCGCAGTTCTCGCTCATGCACCTCGGCATCGGCCCCATCGTCACAGGGTCCATCATCATGCAGCTCTTCACGGGCGCGAAGATCATCAAGCTCAACCTCAAGAACGAGGAGGACAAGGCGATCTACCAGGGCACCCAGAAGCTCCTCGTGCTCATCATGATACTCGTGGAGTCGGTGCCCCAGGTGTACGGGTTCATGGAACCGTCGGCCAAGTTCTCCGACGGCATGGGCTCGCTCTTCGGGGGCAACGGCGAGAACATAGCGCGTACGCTGATAGTCGTGCAGCTGTTCGTTGGGTCTTACCTCGTGTTCCTGATGGACGAGGTCGTCTCCAAGTGGGGCATCGGGAGCGGCATATCGCTCTTCATCGCCGCGGGCGTCGCCCAGCAGATATTCACGGGTACGCTCAACTGGCACGCGGCGGACCCCACGTCCGCCATGAGCACAGACAACCCGCCCGCGGGCACCATACCCAAGACGATCTACATATTCCACCATCTGTCGGCGGGCGAGCTGTCCAGCACCGGCTATGAACAGATATTCCTGGCGCAGCCGAACCCCATGGTCGCGCTCATCGGCACCATAGTGATATTCCTGTTCGTCGCGTACACCGAGTCGAGCAGGATCGAGCTGCCGCTGGCGCACGGCGGGGCGAGGGGCGCGAGGGGCAGGTACCCGATCAAGCTCATCTACGCATCCAACATCCCGGTCATCCTGATGGCCGCGCTGCTGGCGAACGTGAGCATGTTCTCGATGCTCTTCTGGAGCCACCCGAGCTTCATGAACGTCCCGCTCCTGGGGGAGAACTGGATGCTCGGCTACTACGAGCCTGGCGCCACGACGCCGTCCGGCGGGCTGGCGTACTACCTGTCCACTGTCAACGGCCTCAGCGATTGGCTGCTACCGCTGCTCAGCGACCAGTACCTCAACGCCCTGGGGCTCGACAAAACCAGGCTGCAGATAGGCATCCACGTCATCGTCTACGTGACAATCATGATCCTGGGCTCCGTACTGTTCGCCAAATTCTGGATAGAGACCACGAACATGGGCCCCGAGGCCGTCGCGTCGCAGATAGAGTCGAGCGGGATGCAGATCCCCGGCTTCAGGAGGGACCCGCGCGTGCTCAAGAGGGTGCTCGAGAGGTACATACCCGTCGTCACGGTGATATCCGGTGCGACGGTGGGCGCGCTGGCGGCGGGCGCGGACCTGATAGGGACCGTGGGCAACGCTTCCGGCACGGGCGTGCTGCTGGCCGTGGGCATCATGATCAACCTGTACGACGCGATCGGCAGGGAGCAGATGATGGAGATGCACCCTGTGCTCAGGGGCTTCTTCGGCGGGGAGTAGGCGATGGCTGGGACGGCTGGCTCTGGGGGCGCCGGCGGGAAGCCGCCGTACAAGCCCGACATGGGCAACCAGCTGATGCTGCTGCTGGCCTTCATGGTCGCCATATTCGTGCTCTTCGACCCGAACATCAGGCAGGCGCTCGGGAGGTACGTGGGCTACGGCCTCGAGCCCCTGGTGGGCTTCGGCGGGGAGATACCCATAGTCACGCTCCTCCTGACGGGCCTGATCATGACGTTCTTCAGCATCACCGTGAGGCACTTCTTCATCGACTGGGTCGGCCAGGCCAGGAGCCAGCGGATATCCGCGGCGTTCAACAAGGAGCTCAGGGAGGCCAGGACCAGCAACAACACCTTCAAGCTCAAGAAGCTCATGGAGATGCAGCCGGAGATGATGGCGCAGTCGCTGAAGTCGTCGCAGTCGCAGTTCAAGCTTATGCCCATCACCATGATCGTCATCATCCCCATCTTCGCCTGGCTCGCGAACTTCGTGTACATTGGGCTCGGCTCGACGGAGTTCTCCGTCCCGTGGGAGTTCAACGCCAGCATGGAGAACTCCAACCTCCTCCCGAACTGGGTCCTGCTCTACTCGCTCATGACCCTCCCGTTCGGGCAGGTCCTGCAGCGGCTCCTGAAGAGGCTCACCTTCTCCAGGAGGCTGAGGAAGCTCGAGGCGGGCGAAGGGGTTAAGGCCGGGGAGACGGCTCCCTAGAGGGAGTGTCCCCATGAGGATCGCGGTCTCAGGCCCCCCTGGAAGCGGCAAGACAACCGTCTCCGCCCTGGTGGCCAAGGCGCTCGGCTACGAGCTGGTCCTCGTCGGCCAGGTGTTCAGGAAGATGGCCGAGGAGAGGGGCGTCGCCCTCGACGTCTTCGGCGCGCTCGCCGAGGAGGACGACTCCATCGACAGGGAACTGGACCGCAGGACGCTGGAGATCGCGGAGGCGAAGGGCGACGTGGTCATCGAGGGGAGGCTCGCCGCGGCACTGCTCAAGATCAAGGACATACCGTCCCTCACGGTGTACGTTGACGCGCCCGAGGAGGTCAGGGCCGCGAGGATAGCCCAGCGGGAGGGGAAGGACCCCTCCGCCGTGCTGGCCGAGATGCGCATGAGGGAGCGCTCGGAGAGGAAGAGGTACAAGGCGTACTACGGCATCGACCC
>JALOTO010000016.1 GCA_025457845.1 Thermoplasmata archaeon
GGGAGGAGGTTGAACCCGGCGAGTATGACGTTGTAGAGCGACATCAGCCCCAGGAGGATCGTGAGCCCGTCCATGGCGACGGACGGGTCCGTGGCCGCGTCCACGAGGAGCATCCCTCCGAACGACGCGAGCCCGATGGCGAGGCTGGACATCGGCCCCGCTAGTGCCATCTTCAGCTCCTGGAGCGGCTTCTTTGGGACCTCCTCCATTGCGGCGATCCCGCCGAAGAGCATCAGCGTGATGCTCTTGATCCGCACTCCGAACCTCAGCGCCACGTACGAATGCGCCAGTTCGTGGACGAGTATCGTCGCGAAGAACAGGACCGCAGCGGCCGTCCCCCATGCGTACTTGATCCACTCCGGGCCGCCGAGGTCGCCGAAGCCTATCCTCGCCCAGAGGATGGTGTCCGAGCCGACCGAGAACGCGTAGACGAAGAGGGGAAGGATGAGCAGGAACGAGAAGTGAAGATGTATCGGGATGCCTAGTATGCGGCCCATCTTTATGGACGATTTCATCGCTCATCATTGGGATTCATCCGTATTTAAGGCTTGGACGGTCTGGTTCGGTATCCTGGCAAGGTATTTTTCCCGAAAGCATGATATAAAACCAAACCGCTGTCCTGCCTGGGATGGAAAAAGCTTGCGCGCTATTCTAGCGGTCACAATGGCCGTCCTATCGTTGGCATCGCTCGTCTCCCCAATGTTCTCCGGGGACGTCACGGCACAGCCTCTCGTCAGCTCCGTTGACACCCACGTCGAGGTGACGACCTCTCCTTCGACGAGATCGATCGGCTTCACGGACCCCGTGGACACCGAGGCGACCGTCACGGAATACCCGCAGATAGCCCGCGCGCTCATGCTCCCGGGAGGATCCACCGATTCGTGCCTGGGGGACATCAACGCCGACGGGATCGACGACCTCATGGTCGCCGTGTCCGAAGCCAAGGTCATATCCGTGTTCTACGGGGAGGCGGACGGCTCGTTCCTGAGCCAGCCTTCGCACAACATCACGCTCACCAGAAACCCGATCGGCGTGGCAATCATTGACGCATTTGACACGGGCATATTCCAAATCCTGGTGCTAGAGTCGGCAGTAGATGGTCTAGATTCTCCGCATCTCCGACTCTTCAATTACACGACAGACATCAGCTATCTGCCCCTTGTCGATGTCACCGTATTCGCGAATGCCACGTCGTTTGTCATCGGGAGTTTCACCGGAGACACTTTTCCAGACGTGGCACTAGCGTGTTCGGGCCCATCTCCCGAATCCGATGCAGGGATTGTCGACATTAGAAGGGGGCCCTCGTTCTCGACCAACATCCAGGTCGAGTGCGGCCTCGGCACAAACGACATCGCGATGGGCATGTTCGACGGCGATCCGCTCATAGACCTGGCGGTCGCGAACAGGTACGATTCGAACGTGCTGATATTCAGCCAGCCGTTCTCGATAGGGATGGACCCGACATGGGTCCTAAACGTCAGCGGGGGCGCAGAGAGCCTCGCGGTAGGGCTTCTCGACAACGACGCATACGAGGATGTCGTCGTCTCTTCGACATCCCCGTCCGCTCTTCACTTCTTCTACCAGTCGCTAGCCTACCTCCCCAACGTCACGAGCTACGTCAGGCCGCTTGACGTGGTCGTCAGCTCCATCGACGTCGGCGACCTCGACGGGGACGGCAAGGACGACCTGGTCCTGCTGTCCAGGTCGTCGTCCGTGGCAGAGGTGTTCCTCCAACGCTCCAGCTCGCCGGTGTGGGAGTACTCGCCCGACCATTCCTTCCCCACAGGCTCCGCGCCCAGGGACGTCCTCATCGGCGACTTGTCGGCCGGATCGGCGACATGCATCGCCGTCTCAAGCGCCCGCGAGGATTGGACGGGAGCAAGCATCGCAATCTACCCGTACTCATCCAGCGGCGTCTCCAACAGCAACCACACGACCTGGACCACCGTCAACTACGAGGCGGATGCGATCTCGACAGGGGACCTTGATGGCGATGATGTCGAGGACCTCGTCCTGCTCTACCCGTCCCTGAACTCGTTCGGCTACCTGCTCTCGTATGACGGTCCGACCAACAGCGTGGGCCTGGGTTACACCCCGTCGCAGATGATCGTGGACGACATCGACGACGACGGGTTCAGCGATGTGGTCACTCTCCATGAGAATGGGGTCGAGGCATCCGTCCACTTCGGGGCGTCCTCCCTGCCAGGGACCATGCGCTCCTCTGAGATATCGTTCTCCAGCCCCGTCACCTCACTGGACCGCGGCGACCTGAACGACGACGGCCTCGTCGACCTCGTGGCTTCCACCCTGATCGGTACCGTCGAGGTGGCGTACAACGATGGCACCGACGATGCATACTCGTCCGTCACCACGGTGGTCAGCTCATCCTGGGGGCCTGTGCTTGCGGTCGTCGCAGGCGATTTCGACTCGAACGGTCTTGACGACATCGCCTACCAGTGGCCGACACGCAGCATCGAGATAATCCTCCAGGAGTCATCCGATACCCCGATCTCGCTGCCTGCGGACCTCACACTCTCCGTTTCCGTGGGGAGCGAGTTCGACAGGCTCTGGAGCGCGGACGCCACGGGCGACGGGCTTGACGATGTCCTCGCGATGAGGGACGGCGACCTGAGCCTGTATGTCTTCGACCAGACCGACTTCGAGACCGCCCCGCACCCCTCCTACTGGGTCACGTTCCCCGAGGAACCATCGTTCGTCGCTGTCTCAGACTTCACCGATGACTGGGCCGCGGACGTCTTGGCCATCTACCCGGGCGGCGACCTCGCGTTCCTCCACAGGCAGGACGCGGGAGCGATCCCGACCTCCCCGTCCATGGTATTCGTGACGGGAGGGGACCCGACATGTGCCGCGGTCGGGGATGCCACCGGCGACCACCGCGGGGACCTGATGGTCTGCGACTCCTCCTCTCACACGGTGTCCGCCTGGGAACAGGTCAACACGGCTCCGACAGCCCATGCTGGCGGCCCCTACACGACCGGCCAAGGGGACCTTCTCGAGTTCGACGGTTCATCCGACACCGGCTCCTCAGAGGTCCCGTACATGGAGTACATGTGGGACTTCGGAGACGGGACCTCGACGGACTGGGAGAGGGACCCGAACCCCACGCACGCATACATGTCCCTGGGCGCCTTCGATGTCACCATGTGGGTCCGCGACCCCGCCGGGCTGGAGGACACGGACTCGACGCAGGTCGATGTCGTGGACAGCTCCCCCCACCCTGACTTCTCGTGGTCCCCCCTGAACCCATCCGAGGGCCAGCTCGTCACGTTCACAAGCACGACTACTTCGTACGACGCCGTCGTCAGGTACACCTGGTGGGTCGACGCCGAGGAGGTCTCGGACGGATTGTCCACCGAGGTCTCGTCCGAGTTCGACGACGGCATGCACTCCGTCACCCTCGAGGCCGAGGACGACGACGGGTCGGTGGCCAACACCACGCACACCTTCGCCGTCCAGTCCCTCCTCCCGGAGATAGTCCTCACCTGCCCCGAGGACGTGGACGAGGGGGACGAGGTGACCCTGTCGGTCGAGGTCGATGCGTGGCACGGAGGCCCGGTAGACAGCATCGAGACCTACGAGTGGGACCTGTCCTATTCTGGCGGGGAGTTCCTGCCGGACGAGGTCACGACCACCAACACCACGACCCATGCGTTCGGCGCATCGGGCGATTCCGAGGTCTACACGGTCGCGGTCAGGGTCACCGACGATGACGGCGACTCGAACACGACCATGGTCAACTTACTGGTACGCGACATCGGGCCCACGGCCTCGTTCTCCCTCAGCCCGTCCGCCCCTGCAGAGGGCACACCGTTCTCGTTCGTGGATTCGACGTACACATACGACGGTGTGGTCTCCTGGCACTGGACGCTGGTCGCCGAGGGCGCGACGACCGAGTACGACCTGAACGCGACCGAGATGGCCGCGCTAGAGTTCGTCTTCGGCGACGGCGCGTGCTCCATGACCCTCAACGTGACCGAGGGCGACGCGGACTCGTCGGAGGTCCACATAGAATTCGATGTGGCCGAGGTCGAGCCACAGGTCTCCCTTTCCACGATCCCTGCTGTTTCATCGTTCTACGAATTCCAGGAGGTCGCGTTCTCCGCGGAGATTGAGAGCTACGACGATGTGGTCTCGATCGAATGGGACTTCGACGCCCTGGGCGGGGAGTTCATAGCCGACCTGACGGGCTCCTCGAACGAGTCGTCGCACACATACCTGTGGACGGGCGACTACACCGCCAAGGTCAGGGTGACCGACTCGGACGGGTCGGCAGCGGTCGTGCCAGTCTACGTCGAGGTGATGGACACGGTCCTCGAGGGGACTTTCCTCGACGACATCACCGCCTCTAGGAAGGACCCGCAGCAGACCGCCATGATCACATTCGACGCGACGGATCTCTGCGACCGCTACCCTGACATCTCGAGCATGTTCTGGGAGTTCGGGGACGGCGAGGACATGATGAGCCTCGGCGCGCCGCTCCCGACGGTCGAGCATCTCTACGACCCCGTCAGGGACTACACGGTCAACGTGAGCATATCGGACGACGACGGGAACTCGCTTGTTCTGAGCAGGGTCCTTAAGCTGGTCCAGCCCGTCATACAGCTGGCCACCCCGGACGCCGGCGCGGTCATCCGGTCCGGTACCCCCATCAGGCTCATCATAGGCGACGACACGACCCCGCTCGTGTCGGTGCAGTACTCGGTCGACGGCTCGTACTTCGCCGACTTCGAGACGCTCTACGAGATCGACACAACGGAGTGGGGCGAGGCGACGCACTACGTCGACGTGCGCGCGCAGGACAGGGACGGGAACATAGCCTATCTGCGGGACCTGGAGTTCACTACTGACGATTCCGCGCCCGTCGTCGTCTTCGAGCAGACGGAGGATTCCGCGTACGGCGGGGACACGCTGACCGTCTACGTGACGATAGACGACGCGAACGTGGACCCGTCCAGCGTCCATCTCAACGTGACCTTCCCGGGATCGGCCGAGACCTCGTTCCAGATGGTCTCCGCCGGCAGCGGGATGTTCAGCGCCGTGATCGAGGTCCCGCTCCGCTCCGGCGAGATGACCTACTACGTATGGGCGTCGGACCTGGCCGGGAACAGCCAGGTCAGCGAGACCCAGTCCGTCACCATCGACCTCAGGTTCATCGACGTCGCCCTGCCGTACCTACTTGCAGCCGCGGTCGCGGCCGCCGTCCTCCTGGCGATATACCTGGTCAGGGAGGGCACCATAGCGGTCGACGAGGTGTTCGTCATCTACAACGACGGGAGGATGCTCGCCCACAGCACCCGGAGGCTCAAGCCCGGGATGGACGACCAGGTCCTGAGCGGGATGCTGGTGGCCGTGCAGGACTTCGTCAAGGACTCCTTCAAGGACGAGACGTCGTTCACCCTCAGGAAGATGGACTTCGGCGAGCGGGCGGTCCTCATCGAGAAGGGCCAGCACATCATCCTCGCAGTCGTCCTCCACGCGAGGGCCTCGAGGAAGGTCGCGACGAGGATGAAGATCGTCGTGGACGACATCGAGGACGTCTTCTGGGAGCACCTCCTGGACTGGGACGGCGACCTCGACAAGGTCCGAGGGGTGAACCTGATGGTCAAGAGGCTCTACTCCAAGGCCCCGATGATGCCCTTCGAACACTTCTTCAGGGAGAAGTGAGCAGTTGGCGATACCAACACCCGACCTATGGACCGCAGTGGGCGTCACCGCCTTCTGCACGCTGATGGCCCTCGCGTCCTACAAGCGCAGGATATTCGACCTGTCGGGCTCCCTCGCGTCGTTCGTCGTCGGCATGGTCATAGGCCTCTGCGGGGACGTGCTCTGGCTCCTCCTCCTCCTCGTCTTCCTCATCACCAGCTTCGGGGCCACGAAGTACAGGTTCGAGTGGAAGCAGAAGCAGGGCTTCCAGGAGGGCAGGAAGGGGGAGAGGACCTGGAGGAACGTCGCGGCCAACGGCGCGGTGCCCGCGGGCATCGCCCTCGCGAGCTGGCTGGCGGAGATCGCATGGGGCGTCTCCGACGGGAACATCTTCTCCAAGAACATCGCCAGCTACATGTTCGTCTCCGCGGTCGCCGTCGCCGCTGCCGACACGGCAGCGAGCGAGGTCGGCATAGTCGACCCGCGGGTCTACCTCATCACGACGGGGAAGCGCATCCAGCGCGGGCTGGACGGCGGCGTCTCTCTCACAGGCCAGCTCATCGCGTTCGTCGCGGCGGCGTACACGTCGGCCGCCGCGTACGTGGTGTTCGCGGCCTTCGACACGGACCTCCTCGCGGGGCCGTCCACCCTCTTCGTCCCGATGCTCTGCGGCTTCCTCGGGTGTCAGATAGACAGCGTCATAGGCGCCACATGGGAGACGAGGGGACGGATAGGCAAGCTCGGGAACAACTTCGTGTCGATAGCGCTGGGCACGCTCATCGCCCTCGCGATAGCGCTCCTGTCCGCCTAGGCCTTCGCGAGGACGCCCACGTACAGATGGCCGGACCCAGGCTCCTTTATCGCCCTCTCCATCCTCCAGCCGGACCGCTCCGCCAACCCCCTCATCTCGTCGGGGGTGACCATGAGCAGGTCCCACCAGGCTCCGACCGTCCCCTTGTACCTGTCCCTGATCCTGACATGGCCAGGGTATCTCCCGCGCTCCCTGTTGCGCCTGTGGTACTCGAGATGCCTGGGGTTGGTCGTGGCCGTCGGGTCTATGGACTCCGCCAGGAACAGCCCGCCGTCTGCGACGACGTCTCTCAGCCGCACCATCATCCCCAGGACCCCTTCGGGGGTGCCGCACACGCCGAAGTTGTTCCCGAATGCGATGGCCGTGTCGAAGCTCCCGCCCGGGAAGTCGAGGTCGCACGCGCTCATCCTGACAGCCTTCCTGACCCCCCGCCTCGCGGCTGTCTCCAGGGCCAGGTCCGAGATGTCGATCCCCGTCACGTCCAGACCGAGCGATTGCAGGTGCAGCGAGACCCTGCCCGCGCCGAGACCAATGTCCACAACCCTGCCCTTCGCGAGAGAGAGGGCGTCCTTCTCGCACTGCGGGAACCCGTCGAACCCGGCGAAGTAGTCCTCGAAGACATGCTCGTCGGTGTAGCCGTCGTCGCGCTCGATGACCAGCGACGGCTTCTCGCCGTCGAGGTAGTCCCGGAATGCCTCTCCGAAGGGGTCGTCTCCCATGGCCTGGGGATGGGTCCGCTCGCTGAAAAAGATGCCTAGAGCCGGGCGAGCACTTCGGAGATCTGGTCGAGACGCTCGACGTGCGCGTCCGCGTCGTCGCTCCTCCTCGCGCCGGTGTGGAGCGTCTGTATGGCCGTCATGCCAACGGCCTTCGCACCGACGACATCGCAGTCGGCATCGTCGCCGATGTGCACCGCGGACCTCGGCGCCGCCCTGAGCTGTTCGAGGGTGAGCCTGAACGCGGCCTCCGCGGGCTTCCTCACCTGTATCTCGTTGGAGAACGTTGTGACATCGAAGACATCGAGTATGCCCATCCTGTCCATCAGCACCCTTAGGGTCGACCCAGGTGTCTTGCCCGTGTTCGAGATGAGGGCAGTCCGGTAACCGGACTCCCTGACCGCCCGGAGTGCCTCCTTCGCCTGGGGCAGCAACATCGGCGGCTTGTCGAGTAGGCTGTCGGAGTAGACGGCGACGACCTCGTGGAACTGCTCAGGCGTGAGCTTGCTGGCCAGCCTGCACTCCACGCAGCTCAGGAGGAACAGGGCGTGGTCCCTGACGGGCATGTCCCTCGACTTCGCCCAGGTGAGCTCGAGGAAGGTCCCGGTCTTGTCGTATGCCTCGGCGACCTCCTCCCTGTCGTGTGGGTGGCCCGTCCGGTCCAGGATCTCCGCTATGCGGTCTATCCTGAGGTCAGCCACCTGCTCGGTGTTGCCAGGCGCCTCCTTGATGAGGGTGTCCCAGAGGTCGAACGTGACTGCGTTGATCCTTCTCATCCGATGCCCGCCCTTGAACGCGGAGGACGCTAATCAACCCACCCATTGACATGTGGCTGGGGTGTGCTGGCAACCTCCGCCCAACCCGCTGAGGGCGGCGATTGGCAAGGCTTAAATAGGACATCGTTATTGGTGCAGGACAGAGCGGTATGACGGCCACAGTGGCGGGGTCACACCTGGTCTCTTTCCGAACCCAGAAGTTAAGCCCGCCTACGTTCTCCGCGGTACTGAGGTGCGCGAGCCCTCGGGAAGCCTAACGCCCTTGTGGCGTCTCGACCGCATCGGCTAGGTGCACTAGCCAGGTACCTTCGGGTACAGGGTGAACTGCACTGCTTGAAACCGATGCGGTTGTGGGAAGCCGTCAGCCACTCTACTTTTCATTCCACCCCTCGAGGCGGCCGTTGCGCGACGCTGGCTTCACTTTGCCGGTACCGGAGAAGAAGGCTTTATAAAAGTCCAATGTGCTCAGCGATGGCTGATAGGAGGAGCATCCCCCCTTGGCTCTCACAGACCAGGACAAATACATCCTCATCATCGTTTTGGCCATCCTGATGGTCTTCGTCCTCTACTTCGAGATCCGCGTGATGAGGGGGAAGGCCAAGGAGGTCAAGAGGCGGAGCCAGAAGAAGGACGAGGTCTACAACTCCATCATCACGACCAGGTCGGTCATGAACGTCATGGAGCGCCAGGGCAAGGACGTCTCCGCCGCCAGGGAGTGCCTGAACATGGCCAAGGACGCGATGTCCAGGGGCGAGTACGAATCCTCCACGAGATACTGCGAGAAGGCCAAGGACGAGCTGACCAAGGTCAGGGCAACGAGGCCGGTCGCGCAGCGCACCCCTGCCGTCGAGGAGGACGAAGGGGACAGCCTCGAGGAGGTGGCGAAGAGCATCCTCTCCTCGCAACCCGTGTCCGCCGACGGATACAAGGGGACCAAGCTCCAGGACGACAAGGGCGCGAACTACATGAGCGCCAAGTTCGAGCTCAACACCGCGAAGGGCGAGGTGTCCAAGGCGGCTGCCGATGGCTACGACGTGTTCAAGGCCGAGCGCCTGGTCCAGGAGGCCGACTCGTGCTTCACCACGGGGGATTACACCCGAGCGCTGTCCCTCGCGCTCAAGGCGAGGAAGCTGATCGGTCCCTCGGAGAGCGCCGACACCATCCCTCTCACTGCCACGGACCATCCGGGAGCTCCTCCGCCAGAGGTCGAGGAAGTGGAGGAGGTGGAGGCCGCGGCCGGCAGATGCAAGAAGTGTGGCGCGACCTTCCACTCCGACGACGCCTTCTGTCCGAGGTGCGGCAACAGGGTCGTCGCCGAGAGGAAATGCCCCGACTGCGGCTCCGAGCCCCGCGAGGCGGACGCGTTCTGCAGGAAGTGCGGCGCCAGGATCCCCTGAATCAGGAACGCTTGTTCTTCACTATGACCGCGGCGAGCGCCCCCGCGCCGAAACCGTTGTCGATGTTCACCACGCCGATCCCGCTGGAACAGCTCGAGAGCATCCCGAGCAGCGCGGCCATCCCGCCGAAGCTCGCGCCGTAGCCGACGCTGGTGGGGACGGCTATGACCGGCCTGCTGGTCAGGCCAGCGACGACGCTCGGGAGGGCCCCCTCCATCCCCGCGAGGACGATTATGACGTCCGCGCGGTCGAACTTGGACAGGTTGGTCGTGAGCCTGTGGACACCTGCGACCCCGACGTCGTACAGTCTCTCCACCTCGCAGCCGAGCAGGGACGCCGTGACCGCCGCCTCCTCCGCGACGGGGATGTCCGACGTGCCGGCCGTGACGACCAGGACGCGCCCGACGACATCCCTCTCCTCCACCCCGACGGTGGCGATCCTCGCATCGGGGTACCAGCGGACCTCCTTCCCGAACCTCTTCCTGAGCTTGGCGTGAGTGGCCTTGGACATCCTGGTGAAGACCGCCTCGCCCTTCCTCTCGAGGGTGCGCTCGGCGATCCGCAGCACCTGCTCGTCGGTCTTGCCGGGCGAATAGACGGCCTCTGGTATCCCCTTCCTGAGCTCCCTGTGATGGTCGAGCTTGGCGAAGTGGAGGTCCTCGTAAGGCAGAGTCCTCAGCAGCTCCATGGCCTCGCTCACCGAGGTCTTGCCCGAGCTGAGCTCCTTCAGTATCCTCTCGATCTTCTTCGGCGTCATCTTCCGAGCACCTCGTCCATGCTGCCGGTCCTGTAGCCTTCCAGGTCCATGGTGACGTAGTCGAACCCCATCGCCCTCAGGGCCTTGGCGACCTCGTTCCTGGTCCTCGCGGTCGCGAGCTTCGGGAGCTGCTCGGCCGAGACCTCGATCCTCGCAGTGGTCCCGTGGACCCTGACCCTGACGTCCGCGAACCCCTTGTCCCTCAGGAACGCCTCGGCCTTCTCCACCCTTCTCAGCTTCTCGACCGTGATGGTCTCCCCGTAGGGGATCCTCGTGGCGAGGCACGGGCTGGGCGCGAGTGTCGCCGTCCTCAGCTTCAGGGCCTTGGACAGCTGCCTCACTTCCGACTTGCCGATGCCCGCCTCGGCGAGCGGGCTCCTGACGCCCAGTTGCTGGACGGCCCTGGCCCCTGGCCTGTAGGCCTTGAGGTCATCCGCGTTGGTTCCGTCGGCGACCGTCCTCAGGCCAAGTCTCCCAGCGAGCTGAGAGATCTCCCTTAGGTAGCCGAGCTTGCAGACATAGCACCTGTCCGCGGGGTTGCTCGCGAACCTCCCCTCGGTCAGAGGATTGAGTTCCATGACATAGTGCCTGATGCCGACCACCTTCGCGATCTCCTTCGCACGCGCGATCTCGGAGGCCGTCAGAAGGGGGGAGCTGATGGTCACGGCGACTGCCCTGTCGCCGAGGAGGTCGTGCGCCACCTTCGCGACCAGGCTCGAGTCCATCCCGCCGGAGAACGCGACCGCCATCGAGCCGTAGGAGCGGATGACGTCGGCCAACCCCTCCATCTGCTTGTCGGTCCTGGACATCGTGCCTTGTCAATGGTTGGCTGTTATTTCAAACTTGTCGGGTCCTGGTCAGGCGGCCCAGCGCGACACCTATTATATAGTCCATAACGACGTTTTGTCACGTGGGTGTCGCTGGGGTGCGAATGGCAGAAGAGAGCACCATCTACATCGGAAAGAAGGAGACGATGAACTACGTCCTTGCCGTCGTCTCGCAGCTGAACGGAGGTTGCTCCGACATCTGCATAAAGGCTCGCGGCAGGGCTATAAGCAGAGCCGTGGACGTCGCAGAGATCGTCAAGAACAGGTTCGTCAAGGACCTGGGCTACACCGACATCAAGCTGGCCACCGAGACGCTGTCCAGCGAGAACGGGGAGACGGCGAACGTGTCCTCCATCGAGATATACCTCTCGAGATAGGGCCGCCGGGTGTCTCCGACGCGATCCCCAGACGAGCGCGGGCAGCTGTGGGCCTAGCCTGCTAGGGTTTTATACGCCCCAGAACAATCGGCGACCAACGGTGAGCACACGATACTGGTCAAGCTCGGCGGGAGCATAATCACGGACAAGTCGCGCCTGCGCACGTTCAGGAGGTCCGCGTGTCTCCGCCTCGCCAGGGAGATGTCGCCAGCGAAGGCCAGCCTCTGCGTCGTGCACGGCGCCGGCTCGTTCGGCCACATCATGGCGAAGAAGCACTCGCTCCACAAGGGGTACAGCCGTCCTGCCCAGAGGAAGGCTGTCGCCTCGGTCCAGAGGGACGTGCGGGAACTGGACCTCAGGGTCATCGAGTGCCTGATCGACGGTGGGATCAACGGCGCCGCAGTGCCGCCCGCGGCAGCCGCGGCCTTCGACAAGGGGACGGTCACGGAGTTCGACAAGGCCCCGTTCGAGCGCCTCCTCGGGATAGGGCTCACGCCCGTGACCTTCGGGGACGTCGTCCCCGACGCGTCCATGGGTTTCTCCATCTGCTCGGGCGACCTCATGATGGCCGAGCTCGCCGAGGCCTTCAGGCCCGAGCGCGTCGTCTTCTGCGCCGACGTCGACGGCGTCTTCGACAGGGACCCGAAGCGCGACCCGGGAGCGCGGCTCATACCCGAGCTCGACCGTTCGTCGCTCGCCGAGATACGCCGGTCGTCGGCGGTGAACGCAGATGTCACGGGGAGCATCTTCGGAAAGCTCGAGCGCATGCTGGCCATAGCCGAGAACTGCGAAAAGTGTATGATAGTGAACGGCAATGTGCCAGGACGTCTGGCGAAGGCGGTCAAGGGCAGGGATGTCGTCTCGACGACAGTCCTGCCGGGATAGGTGTGCGGATGGAACGCGGTGAGGAACGGCTTATCGAGAAGAGGAAGTACGACCACGTCGTCATCTGCGCGAACGAGGAGCTCGGCTCCGGATACGAGTTCTGGGATGATGTCAAGCTGGTCCACGACGCCCTCCCCGAGGTCGACATGGACGACATCGACACGTCCGTCACCCTCTTCGGCAGGAGGCTCGAGGCGCCCATAATAATCTCTGCGATGACGGGCGGCTACGGCAAGGCCGCCGAGATCAACGGCAACCTCGCGGCAGTGGCAGAGGAGTTCGGGATCGGGATGGGCGTGGGCAGCCAGAGGGCCGCCCTCGAGAACCCGGACCTGGCCGAGACGTATTCCGTCATCAAGGAGTTCGACATCCCTCTCAGGATCGGCAACCTCGGCGCCCCTCAGCTCGTCAGGCAGGGCATGAGCCCGACGCTCGAGCCCGAGGACGGCAGGATGGCGATGGAGATGGTCGATGCCCATGTCCTCGCGATACACCTCAACTACCTGCAGGAGGTCGTGCAGCCCGAGGGGGACACGAAGGCCGCGGGCGCCGTCAAGGCGATCGAGAGGTTCGCCTCCGCCATGCCAGTCATGGCGAAGGAGACCGGCGCGGGCATCTCGAGGGATGTCGCGCTGAGGCTGAAGAAGGCCAAGGTCAAGGGGATAGACGTCGGCGGGCTCGGAGGGACGAGCTTCTCGGCGGTCGAGTACTTCCGCGCCAAGACCGCGGGCGACGCGGTCCGGGCGAACATCGGGAGGACGTTCTGGGACTGGGGCATACCGACCCCGGTGTCCGTCGTCGAGGCCAGCATCGGCCTGCCAGTCGTGGCGACGGGTGGCCTCAGGAGCGGACTCGATGTCGCGCGCGCGATAGCGATAGGCGCGAGCGCGGGCGGGATGGCGGGCCGGCTCCTTCCGGCGGCCCTCGAGGGCAGGGAGGCCCTGGGAATCGAGATCAAGACGATCATCGACGAGCTTAAGGCCGCGATGTTCCTTGTCGGCGCGCTGACGCTCGACGACCTCGCGGGGACCAAGGCCCTGGTGGTCGGAAGGTCGAGGGACTGGCTGGACCATCTCATGGAGTGATCTCAAATGGCATTCCCGGAGGACTACAAGGACCGCGTCAAGAGGATCAACGCCGACCTGATGGCCTCCCTGGACGTGATGGAGGACAAGGACCTCAAGGCGGCCATGGCGCACTACCCGGCTGCGGGGGGCAAGAGACTGAGGCCCCTGCTCGCGACCATGGCATGCGAGGCGGTGGGCGGCAAGTGGGAGACGGCCCTGCCTTTCGGCGTCGCCCTCGAGATGGTCCACAACTTCACGCTCGTCCACGACGACGTCATGGACGAGGATGACATGCGGCGCGGGATCAGGACCGTGCACTCCCAGTGGGGAGTGCCCGAGGCGATCCTGGCGGGCGATGCGATGTTCGCGCGGGCGTTCGAGCTGGTCCTGGAGTCCGACGTCGACGGCGACAGGGCGGTCAAGCTCGTGGACGTCCTCGCTAGGGCCGTTCGGCTCCTCGCCGAGGGACAGCAGATGGACATGTCCTTCGAGAGGAGGAAGACCGTCGCGGCCGACGAGTACCTCAAGATGATAGAAAGGAAGACCGCCGTGCTCTACTCGGCCGCGGCCCAGGGAGGCGCGATAGTCGGCGGCGCGCCCGAGTCGGTCCAGGAGGAGCTGTTCGAGTACGGCAGGCTGATAGGCCTCGGCTTCCAGATATGGGACGACGTCCTCGACCTACGGTCAGACCAGAAGACCTTCGGGAAGCCTGTCCTGAACGACATCAGGAACGGCAAGAAGACCATCATCGTGGTCGATGCGCTCTCGAAGCTGGAGGGCGCGCAGAGGACGGAGTTCCTCGCAGTGCTCGGGAAGAAGGACGCCACCGAGAAGGAGCTGCTCCGCGCGAAGGACCTGCTGGAGGCGGTCGGGTCCATAGAGCACGCGGACCGCGTGGCCAACGAGCACATCGCCATGGCGAAGGGCCATCTCTCGGCGGTCAAGGACGGCCCGCACAAGGACGCCCTGAAGGCGTTCGCGGACCTGATGGTCGGCCGGAAGACCTAGGTCACGCCGCCCCTTGTCAGCCTGAAGTCCGCCCTCCGCCCCTCCTCGAGGTGACGGTGCTTGATTATTACCGCCCTGCGGGTGCTGGAGCCGACCTTGTCCAGGCGGACTATCGTCTTCGCGTTGTGGAGCAGGACGTGGCCGCCGAGCGGCTCGAAGGTGTGCTTCTCGATGTCGGTGTAGACCTGCGACGTCAGCAGGACCGGGATCCCCTTCCCCCTGGCCACCCCCAGGAGCTTCGCCAGCTGAGTGCTCAGCGACCTGCGCGTGCCCTTCTCCTCGTCGTTCCTCGTGAGCCTGTAGTGGATGGTGGCCGAGTCGAGGATTATGACGCCGACCTCGAGGGAGCTCTCGGCCAACTTGACAGCCTTCTCCACGAACTTCTCCTGGTCGTCGAAGTTGTGCGGTTCGAAGAAGAGGACGTTCCGCATGACCTCCTCGTACCTCTCCCCTGCGATCTGCATGAGCCTCTCGAGCGAGACGCCCTCGGTGTCGATGTAGATGACCTTCTTCCCGGCTAGGGCGACGTTGCGGGCGACCTGGAGGCAGACGTTGGTCTTGCCGGTGCCCGCCTCGCCGAAGAGCAGGGTGATGGCCCCGCCCTCGAGACCCCCCTCTAGGAGTTCGTCCAGTGAGGGAGAGCCCGTCGCGAGATGGGACACGCGCCAGCAATCGGGCTCTCTGCTGATAAGCGTTTGTAGTACATGCCGCAGTGGGGCATCACCGACAATTTTCTTTATATCGATAGTCCATACGAGAACGGGTGTAAGGGTTGAGGATTGAGGTCTTCGGGGCGGTCGGGGTGCTCATCTGCTGCATGTTCGCGGTGGCCGTGCTGGTCCCACAGGGGTCTTCGGCCGCGCCGCACGGGACGATAGTCATAGACGACCCGGAGTCATTCACGGCGGACAACGGGGTGACGTCCGGCAGCGGCACCTCGGTTGACCCGTACGTGATCGAAGGCTGGACCATCGACGGCGGCGGGTCCGCGGTCGGCATACTGATACAGTCGACGACGGATTATGTCATCATCAGGGACCTGACGGTCACCAACTGCTCAATCGGGATATCCCTCCTGTCCGTGTCGAATGTCATCGTCACGGACTGCGCCATAACCGAGAACGGCAAGGGAGTTTCCCTCATCTACACCAGTGATTGCAGCGTGACCGACAACGTCGTGACCAGGAGCGACTGCGGGATATGCGTCTA
Organism: Thermoplasmata archaeon; assembly: GCA_025457845.1. The sequence goes on from JALOTO010000016.1 coordinate 15,495, forward strand.
CGAGTCGTCCGGGTATATCGTCTCGCCGAACACCTACATCGACAACAGGGTGGATGTGAGCCTTCCCTACACGATGGCCTCGCCCAT
>JALOTO010000126.1 GCA_025457845.1 Thermoplasmata archaeon
CCGTCGTAGAAGATCACGAAGTCCTTCCCGAGGTTGAGGAGCCTCTGGCCAGGCTTCGGTTGGACCTGCTCGCCCCGGATCAGCTCCTTCCCTATGACCTTGCCGTCGTCGTCGATGAGCACGACGGTCGGGCACGGCGGCGGCCTGAAGCTTCGGTCCTTCACGATGACCGCCACGTTCTGCCTCCTGAGGCACTCGAGCACGGCCTCGTTGTGGACGGCTATCGGCCCGGCGACGGAGAAGTCCTTCTCGATCCTGGCGAGCTCCGCGCGCACGTGCTCGTCCAGGTAGAAGACGCTCTTCACGCCTCTGAGCCCGGAGAGCGTCCTCAGGACCCCGTCCTTGACATCCCTCCCGGCCTCATCCATGGGAATCACTCAACTCTGCTGGACCGGAGGCTGCTCCATGACGGCCGCGAGGACCTGCGCGACCAGCGCGTCCTCGGGCACCGCCCCGGTCACCTCGACCTTCTCGTTTATGATGGCCTTGGGCACGCCCATGACGGCGTACTTCTGCGCCAGGTGGACGAACTCGTTGGCCTCGACCATCTCAGCCCAGATCATGTCGCTCTCTATCGCGAGCCTGTGGGCGAGCCTGACCGCCGCTGGGCAGTACGGGCACGTGGGTGTGACGAAGACCTTGATCCTGACCATCTGGTCGAGGGCCCTCAGGGCGTCCTTCGACTTCTGCGACAGGCCGCTCTCGCCCCTGGACACGTCGGTTATCGCCCCCACTAGGGAGGTGAACTCGTAGCCGGAGGGTATCCCGTAGAACCTGACCCCGTAGTCCTTCGCTCCTATGACCGCTATGGCCGGGATCTTGTCAATCTGGAACTCCTTCGCCTTGATCTGGTCCTTCACGAAGTCGTAGGTCTCCACCACGATCTTCGGGGAGACCTCCGACAGTTCCTTGCAGACCTCGACGGTCTCCCTGCAGAACTGGCACGGCATGTCCTGAGTGAAGACGACGAGCCTGACCTCGTTCACGAGCTTCGTCCCGAACTCCTTGCCCAGAAACTCCCTCTCTTTCTGCTGTATGAGTGGCATCCTAGCCTCCCTCCTTCCTCTCTCCGACCCCCTCTATCTCGACGTCGACCTTGATCCCCTGCCTGACGCTCTGAGTCGCTATGCAGAAGTCCTCGAACAGGCCGATGCATCGCGCCAACTTTTCTCGGTCAACATCGTTCACCAGCGGCCGCATCTTGACCTTTATGCCTTCAATGCGCCACCTTCCCTTCTCGTTCCGCTTCAGTGTGGTCTCGACGTCGGTCTCCACGTCCTCGGCCTTGACCCTAGACTTCTCGAGGCAGAAGAGGAGGCTCGCGCTCAGGCAGTGGCCTACCGCGCTCGATATCATCATCGACGCGTTCGGTCCCTCCGACCCGCCCAGCGGGGCGGGCTCGTCCATGACGACCTTCCCAGCCCACTCGTCGAACGTGACCTCGTACTTGTAGCCGCCGACGCGGCGCAGGTGCGCGTGTATGAGCTCGTTCATCTGGAACCGACCTCGCGGGGCAGCCTAATCGACCTCGCCGGATAAGTACTTTCGACCCGCGGGCGCTCGCGTGCTACCCAGAGGCCACTCGTTCGAGAACCTACAAATAGCACGCAGCTTGATGCTCAAGAGCCTTTTCAGTTAGGAGGCGTCGCATAACATGGAGACGAGATTGGAGCGCGACTCGCTCGGCGAACGCGAGGTCCCCGCGGACGCGTATTACGGCATACAGACCCTCAGGGCCATCGAGAACTTCCCCATCAGCGGGATCATGGCCAGGCCGGAGTTCATCAACGCCATGGCCATGGTGAAGAAGGCCTCCGCGATGGCCAACATGGATGTCGGCTGGCTCGAGCCCTACAAGGCCGAGGCCATCATAGCCGCGTGCGACGAGATCCTCACGGGCAAGCTTCACGACCAGTTCGTCGTGGACGACTTCCAGGCAGGGGCCGGCACCTCGTTCAACATGAACGCGAACGAGGTCATAGCTAACCGCGCCCTCGAGCTCCTCGGCAGGCAGAAGGGCGAGTACTCCGTCATCAACCCGAACGACCACGTGAACATGGCGCAGTCGACCAACGACACGTACCCGACCGCGATGCGCCTGTGCATACTCATCATCGCGCAGCAGCTCCTGGACAACCTGGACGACCTGAAGAAGGCCTTCGCGAGGAAGGGCATGGAGTTCGAGAGGGTCCTCAAGTCCGGCAGGACCCACCTGATGGACGCCCTGCCCACGACCCTCGGCCTGGAGTTCACGGCCTATTCAGTGGCGATCAAGAAGGCCAGGGACCAGCTCAAGGGGATGCTCAAGCTCCTCGAGGAGGTGCCTCTGGGCGCGACCGCGATCGGCACCGGCGCGAACACCCACCCCGACTACCACAGGCAGGTCGTCAGGCACATGAGGGACATCACGGACCTGAACCTCATCGAGGCGGAGGACATGCGCGAGGCGCTCATGAGCAGGCTCGACTTCTCCGCCCTCTCGGGAGGGCTGAAGGCCCTCGCGCTCGAGCTCATCAAGATATCCAACGACCTCAGGCTCATGAACTCGGGGCCCACCACCGGCTGGGCCGAGATCAGGCTCCCCGCGACGCAGCCCGGCTCGTCGATCATGCCCGGCAAGGTCAACCCGGTCATGGCCGAGTGCATGAACATGATCGGCTTCCAGATAGTCGGCAACGACCTCACGGTCTCCATGGCCGTCCAGGCGGGGCAGATGGAGCTCAACGTCATGAACCCGGTCATCACACACAACATCCTCGAGTCCATGGTCCTTCTCAACAACTACATACCGATCTACATCGACAAGTGCATCAATGGGATCGAGGCCAACGAGGAGAGGTGCAACGGCCACCTCGAGAAGAACCCGTCCATAGCGACCTTCCTCGACCCGTACATCGGCTACATGAAGTCGGCCGACATCGCCAAGGAGGCGCTCAAGAGGAACATCTCTGTCAAGGAGCTCGTCAAGGAGAAGGGCGTGCTCACCCAGGAGGAGTTCGATCGCGTCTTCGACTGGGAGTATCTCATAGGCCGCAGGAAGGTAGACAAGAAGTAGCCTCGCCGCCCAACCTATAAATACGGTCGCCCCCTCTTCCAGCCGAAGGTCTCTGGGACGCGTGGTCCCGGAGGTGTGTTCCATGGACTGGGGCTTGAGAAACAGGATCTCGCGCATCGTAAGACCGGATACCGGACGCTCAGTTATGTTGGCCATAGACCACGGCTACTTCCTCGGACCGACCTCCAAGCTCGAGGTGCCCAGGAAGACGGTCATGCCCCTCGCCCCGTACGCCGACTCGATCATGCTCACAAGGGGTGTCCTCCGCTCGTCGGTCGACCCCACCATATGCAACTCCGTCGTCCTACGCGTCTCCGGCGGGTCCAGCATCATAGGCGAGGACCTGTCCAACGAGGTCATCATGACCGCGATGGAGGACGCCTTCAGGCTCAACGCGTCCGGCGTAGCTCTCTCCATATTCGTGGGCAGCAAGCACGAGAAGCAGACCCTGAAGAGCCTCGCGGACCTCGTCGACGAGGGCGAGAAGCACGGGATGCCCGTGCTCGCCGTCACCGCGGTCGGCAAGGAGCTGGCCAAGAGGGACGCGCGCTACCTCGCGCTTTCCTGCAGGATCGCCGCCGAGTTCGGCGCCCACATAGTCAAGACCTACTACTGCGACAACTTCGAGAAGGTCGTCGAGAGCTGCCCCGTGCCCATAGTCGTGGCCGGGGGCCCGAAGATGGGCGAGAAGGAGGCCCTCGAGCTGACCGCCGATTCGATAGCGAAGGGCGCGGTCGGGGTCGACATGGGCCGGAACATCTGGCAGTCGGAGCACCCGGTGCCGATGATCCGCGCCGTCAGGAAGATCGTGCACGAGAACGCCTCCGCGAAGGAAGCCCTCGAGCTCTTCAAGGAGCTGACGAAGAAGAAGTAGACCCCGGGAACGGATGTGCCCAGATGCGCGTCGCGATGTACTACCGGAACAGCGATGTCCGGCTGCAGGAGATGCCCAAGCCGTCGGCGGGACCGGGCGAGGTCCTCGTCAAGGTCATGGCCAGCGGCGTCTGCGGCAGCGACGTCATGGAGTGGTACCGCGTCAAGCGCGCCCCCCTCGTGCTCGGCCACGAGATCGCTGGTGACATAGTCGAGGTCGGGGACGGCGTCTCGAAGTACAAGGTCGGTGACAGGGTCTTCGTCTCCCACCACGTGCCGTGCAACAGCTGCAGATACTGCCTGAGCGGACACCACTCGACATGCGACACGCTCCGCACGACCAACTTCCACCCAGGCGGCTTCGCGGAATTTATACGAATCCCACAGATAAATGTCGACCGCGGGACGTTCGTCCTGCCCGAGGGCATGAGCTACGACGAGGGGGTCTTCATCGAGCCGCTCGCGTGCGTCGTCCGCGGGCTGAGGATGTCCGACCTCGAGCCAGGGCAGTCCGTCCTCGTCCTCGGCAGCGGGATCGCGGGCTTGCTCAACATCAAGCTGGCCAGGGCGCTAGGGGCCGGGAGGATCATAGCGACGGACATCTCCGACTACAGGCTGGACGCGGCCAAGAGGTTCGGCGCGGACCACGTCTTCAAGGCGACCGAGGACGTGCCGA
>JALOTO010000127.1 GCA_025457845.1 Thermoplasmata archaeon
CGCGCAGTACGAGGGCGGCGAGTGGACGGACGTCGAGAACGCCGGGGAGCAGCTCAACGTCGACTACGACATAGGCGAGTTCCACATCATGCCCAACGGCACGATGATGTACTTCCACAGCGGCAAGTGGGACGACGGCGCGAGCATGGACATCTGGTCCACCGTCAAGGTGGGCGACTCTTGGTCCGAGCCCGTCAAGGTCCCCGGGGTCAACACGGACTGGGCGAACGAGGGGTACCCGTACGTGACGCCAGACGGACAGGAGCTGTGGTTCACGGCCGAGAGCAGACTGGGCATGGGCTACACCGGCCCGGCCATATTCAGGTGCGTCCTGCAGCCGAACGGGACCTGGGGCGAGCCGGAGGAGGTCATCTCCAACTTCGCCGGGGAGTGCACGATGGACGACGACGGCAACCTCTACTTCGTCCACCACTACTTCGTCGACGGTGAGATGGTCGAGGCCGACATCTACGTGGCCATGAAGAGCTGAGGCCGGGTCGGAGCGGGCTCTCACTTACCGAGCGAGGCGGCGAACTGCCTCGCGTACTCCCTGGCCTTGTCCAGCTCGCCCTCGTCCAGCGGGCCCTTCATGTCCTTCACGGAGCACCTGAGCGCCGGCGTGCGGACCTTGAGCCCCCTCTTCTCGGCGAGGGCCGCGAGGAATCCCGCCGCTCCCGGGTCGATCCACTTCTTCGACTTCTCGAGCTGCTTCGGGTCGCTTCCGCGGTACGGCGAGAACGTGTCGAACACCGCGATGGGCTTCGCCCCCCATGCCTTGACGTCGAGCTTTTTCAGGAGCCTCTTCGAGGGGCGCGTCATCTTCTTGAACCTCGTCGGGGAGCCCACCATCAGGAAATCCCCCTCCGAGGGCACCTCCCGGCTCGTCCTGAGGCTCAGCAGGACCGCCTGGTGGCCGGCCCTCTCGATCTCCTCCTTCATCGCCTCCGCGACGCTCTTCGTGTTCCCGTAGTAGCTGTCGTAAGCTATGACACCCTTCATCCTGACCCCGGAGGGTGAATCGCCCTCGCCCCTCTTAACCCCTTCAGACGGGACGACCTGGCCCCCTTCCGGCGCCGAAGGCGCCAGGCACGACAGGCAATGTTTCAAATGCTACCCCACGCTTTCACCTTCGGGCATCAGTCCATGATGGGGACGCTCGACGCCGAGACGGTCAAGAGGAGGTTGCGGTTCGACTACGTCCGCGTCAAGAACGAGCCCGGGTCCAGGGCGGTCGACGGGACCACCGCCCTCATGTCTCACTTCCACAAGCCCCAGCTGAACATCAACGAGGTGATCCAAGAGGCCGCGGACATCATCCAGCGCCAGTTCAAGCTCAAGTGGGTGATGATCGGCATCAAGGGGAAGAACGACGGCCTCTTCAGGTACACGGTCATGAACGGGATGAACCGGGAGGTCTGGGAGAGGCAGAGGAAGAGGATCTACAGGGCGGAGGACTTCGAGCCGTCGTGCGGCACCTACAAGTTCGGGGAGATCTCCGACCTAACAAGGGTGTACCTGCAGGAGGAGAACATGCTCATGAGCGAGGAGGAGAAGTTGCTCGTCCAGAGGCCCGCCCTCCTCTACTCGAAGCGCATGACGTCCAGCGAGACTCTCGAGGCGGACTTCATCGACACGCTCATGTACGGGCCCGGGAGGACCCTGCTCGGATGGATAGAGTACTCCGGGACCGTGGCGAACGAGTTCCCCCAGCCCGTGGTCATCAGGCAGATAGAAGGTTACGCCTCCATCCTCGCGGCGGCGGTGGCGGTCCACCTGCGCGCCTGAGGCTCGGAGCCCGGAGGTCCTGGCATGATGGCGAGGAGAGCCTTGGTCCGGGAGCCGGGCAGCGGCTTTTCCAGGTGCATCTCCACGCACCCGATGCGTCACACAGTGGACGTCGAACGGGCGCGCGAGCAGCACGCGGCCTACGTCAGGACGCTGGAGGACCTCGGGCTCGAGGTCATGCGCCTCGGCAGGGACGACTCGCTGCCCGACTCGTGCTTCGTGGAGGACACGGCAGTGGTCCACGGGACGAAGGCCCTCATCTGCAGGCCCGCCAAGGACGCGAGGAGGGGAGAGACAGAAGCCATCATGGGAGTCCTCGCGGAGCACCTGGCGGTGAAGGCCGCTGAAAGGCCGGCGACCGTCGAAGGCGGGGACGTGCTCCACCTCGAGGGGAGGCTCGTCTGCGGGCTGACCAAGCGCACCAACGGGGACGGGGCCAGGCAGCTCGCCGAGTGGCTCGACGTCAGGGTCGACTCGGTCGACGACCGATCCATCATGCACCTCAAGAGCTACGTGAGCCACATAGACGAGGGAAGGGTGCTCGTGACTAGGGGCTTCGCGCGCCAGCCCGCGCTCGAAGGGCTCGAGAAGCTGATTGTGCCGGACGGAGAGGAGTACGCCGCGAACGTCCTTTCCGTCAACGGGGCCGTGGTGATGCCCGAGGGCTACCCCGCGACGAAGGCCCTGCTCGAGCGCTCGGGGGCCGAGGTCGTCGCGCTCGAGATGACGGAGTTCCCGAAGTGCGACGGCGCGATGACGTGCCTGTCGATACTCTTCTGACCGATAGAGAAGTGAAACGCTGGAAAGGGTTTCGACCGCTGCGCAACAGGCCTCAAGCGACTCCCCAGAAGGACTCCAGGAACGCCCACCAGCCGATGTTCGGGAACTCGAAGCCCATGTAAAGCTCGTAGCTCGGGGCGCTCGCGACCGTGTACATGCTGTACGACGGCGGGACGAGGATGCCCACGCCCGTGTACCCGAACATGTCGTTGTTCTTGCAGACGCCCATGCCTATGACGCACTCGGACTTGGCGGACAGCACCGCCGCGCAGTCCGCGGCCACGGGGTCGTCCTCCTCGACGTTGTCGAGGATGTACTTGACGAACGTGCCGAGGTCCACCTGTCCCGCGGACCTCGCGCCCCACGGGTTGAGAGAGGCCATCTGGGCCGCCGAGATGACTGCGCCGTACGCATCCATGTCCCCGGAGAGCGTGCTTGCCATCTTCAGGACCGCCGCGCCGAGGTCATCGACCTTCGACATGTCGAAGACCGACTGCGACGTCAGTATCTCGCTCTGGTAGGGCGGGACGCTGAAGTATTCCGTGAACTCCTCGACTATCACCATGCTCAGCGTCCTCTCGTCCATGCTGGGGTCCTCGTTCAGCCTGCGGAGTATCTCGTCGTACGAGAAGCCCCTCCAGCCGATGTAGTTCTCGCTCGCGACCCAGTAGTCCATGTCGACGTCGTTTGCGTAGTACTCGTACATGGTCTCCATCTGGCCGATCGAGCACTCGTCCGCGGCCAAGACGTCCATGTGGTAGCCGTCGATTGCGGCTATCAGCTCGTGGTGCGAGAGCCAGTCCTCCGAGATGGTGCCGTCGGGCATGGTCTCGTCGCAGGCCACCCCGTGCACTCCCGAGCCGTGGTCCCAGAAGAACAGGACCATGTGCTCGGCCGGCATGTTCGCGACGCTGTACCCGAGGAACCACTCCATGGTCGCCTGGTCGCCCATGTTCAGCTCCCCGAGCTCCTCGAGGACCACGCGCTTGTGGTCCTGGATCGTCATGAGCACCACGGGCTCGTAGAGCTTGTCCATGAGGATCAGGACGTTCACGTCCTCGCTCGACCCTCCCACCTCGAGCTCGACCAGGTCGGTCTCGGTGTACTCGTCCAGGTTGTTGTCTGCGACCAGGTACACCATGACCGTCCACTTGGCAGGCTCTGCCGTGACCTCTTCTTCCGCGTCCTCGGCCGCATCCACGGCCTCTGGGACGGCGACATCCTTCCCGGCCGCGCCGAGCCCCGCGAGAAGCGTGGCGGCTAGCAGCGCCGAGACAAGCACACATACTGCTCTCTTCGAAATCGCATTATGAGGTATCCCCTCACCCCCTGTAAGACCGAAAAGGTGCAACGGCGTCGCCCCGTTTAACCCTGCCGATACTGACTATATGAACGCGGGGCCGAGGCTCAGGCCCCCTCCTGCTCGGCGTCGGTCCTCAGCCGGACATGCCTGAAGACGAAGTAGAACATGGTTATCCCGATGGCGTAGAACGTCGCCGCGATGTAGAACGGCAGCTCGTAGTCACCCCTATCCACCAGGATGTACCCGCCCACGATCGTTGTCGCGCTGTTGGGGAGGCGCCATACGATCGAGTTGATGGCGCTCGCGGTCCCCCTCTCCTCCTTCCTGACGAGCCCCATCATGAAGGAGTCGAGGAGGGGCACCGCCATGTTCATCAGGGCGGCCCTCACCAGATACAGGCCCGCCGCCAGGACGGCCCCGGGCGCGAACGCCAGGCTGAGCATGAAGACGGTCGAGATGGACTGAGTGAGCACTATCGCCTTGATCATCCCGAGGTCGCGCGCGATCCTCGAGCTGGTGATGGCCGCGAGCCCGATGGTTATGTTCGAGACCGCGAGGAGGGGGCCGCTCCACGCATCGGTCACGCCGAACTTCAGCCACAGCCACAGCGCTATCAGGGGTATTATGAAGCCCGCACCGAGCCCTATCATGCTGTTGATGCCCGAGAACTTGAGGAGCGCCTTCGCGCTGTCCCCGCTGATGATGCCCTC
>JALOTO010000128.1 GCA_025457845.1 Thermoplasmata archaeon
GGAGGCCCAGTACTTCATGAAGGACTTCGAGCGCACGGGCGCGCTGAAGAAGGCGGTCGTGTTCCTCAACCTCGCCGACGACCCGGCGATCGAGAGGCTCCTGACGCCGAGGCTCGCCCTCACGACGGCGGAGTACCTGGCCTTCGACCTCGGCATGCACGTGTTGGTCATACTCACCGACCTGACCAACTACTGCGAGGCGCTCAGGCAGATCGGCGCCGCGAGGGAGGAGGTGCCCGCGAGGCGCGGCTACCCGGGGTACATGTACACCGACCTGGCGAGCCTCTACGAGCGCGCCGGCAGGATCAAGAACAAGAGGGGGTCCATCACCCAGTTCCCCATCCTGTCGATGCCCGGCGACGACATAACGCACCCGATCCCCGACCTCACCGGCTACATCACCGAGGGGCAGATCGTCGCGTCCAGGGACCTTCACAGGCAGGGCATCTACCCGCCCATCGCGGTCGAGCGGTCCCTCTCCAGGCTGATGGGGCAGGGCATAGGCCCGGGGCACACGAGGGAGGACCACAGGGCCGTGTCGGACCAGCTCTACGCGGCCTACGCCGAGGGCAGGGACCTCCGGGGCCTGGTCGCGATCGTCGGCAAGGAGGCCCTGTCCGACAGGGACCGCAAGTTCCTCGACTTCGCCGCCGCCTTCGAGGACAGGTTCGTCAGGCAGAGCAAGGACGAGGACAGGACGATCCAGCAGACGCTGGACCTGGGCTGGGAGCTGCTATCCAACCTGCCCGTCGACTCGCTGACCAAGATCGACAGGAAGTTCATAGAGAAGTACCACCCGATGAACAGGAAGAAGTGAGACACGATGCCGGTAAGGGAGGTCCAGCCGACAAGGTCCGAGCTGCTCGAGGTCACCAAGAAGATCAGGCTGACCAGGAACGGGCACAAGATCCTGAAGCTCAAGCGGGACGGCCTGATACTCGAGTTCTTCAACATACTCGACCAGGCCAAGGACCTGAGGCAGGAGATAGCGAGGCAGTACGTCCAGGCCCGCGAGAAGATCGCCGTCGCGGGGGCCGTGGACGGCGTCATCGCGGTCCGGTCGGCGGCCTACGCCCTCACCGTGCACCCCGAGATCCAGCTGAGGAGCAGGAACCTGATGGGCGTGGTCGTGCCGGAGATCAAGTCGTCCAGGATCGTGGCGCCGCTCGACGAGCGGGGCTACGGCATCATAGGCACCTCCCCCAGGATCGACGAGGCCGCGGACGCCTACGAGAAGCTGGTCGAGACCGTCGTGAAGGCGGCGGAGCTCGAGACCACCATGAAGAAGCTGCTGGAGGAGATCGAGCGGACCAAGCGCAGGGTGAACGCCCTGGAGTTCAAGGTGCTCCCGGAGCTCGAGGAGATCCAGAGGTTCATCAGGTTCAGGCTCGAGGAGATGGAGCGGGACAACATATTCCGTCTGAAGCGCATCAAGGACAAGGCGGAGAAGAAGGCCGGGGCTTGACGGAGTTGCCGCTGTTCGACTTCCTCCACGACCGCGTGAAGCTCCTGAAGCTCTTCTGGATAGGGTTCTGGGCCGGCCTGGTGTTCATGGGCATCGGCTACGCGCTCATACTCCTAGACCTGGTCGGGTAGGCCTTCCATCTCGCCGTTGGGCTCCCGCCTGGGTATCCTCACGCCCTTCTTCTTCAGCCACTTCCCCCTCTCCGAGAGCGCGTGCAGTGCGGTGATCGCGCGCTCAGGCACCGACATCACCGGAATGCCCCTCGAGTCGAGGAACTGCTCCGACTCCTGGTCGAATATGCCCGCGAAGCACGCGACGGTCGGCTTGCCGCTGATGCGCGCCGTGATGGCTATCCACTTCGCGATCTGGAACAGGTTGGTGGCGGCCTGGCGCGCCGCGATGACCATGATCGCCTTCACCTCGGGGGCCCTGCCGACCGCGGTGAGGACGTTGGCGTACCTCGCGGTGTCCGCATCCCCTATTATGTCGACGGGGTTGCCCGGGTTCCACGTCGGCGGGCACGCCTTCCGTATCTCCTCCAGCGTCTCAGGCGAAAGCTCCGCCAGGCCCAGGCCGAGGTCGTTGGCGAAGTCCGTGGCGATGACGCCCATTCCGCCGGCGTTCGTTACGATCGCCACCCCCTCGCCGTCCATGGGCGGCTGGTAGGCGAGCGCCTGCGCCGCGTCGAAGAGCTCGTACATCGTCTTGGCCCGGTACACGCCCGTCTGCCTGAACACGCCCTCGTAGGCGGAGTCGGAGCCGGCCAGGGCCCCGGTGTGCGACTTGGCGGCCCTCGCCCCCCGCTCCGTCCTCCCCGCCTTGAGTATGACGATGGGTTTCTTCAGGGACGCCTCTGCGAGGGCGTCGAAGAACGCCTGGCCGTCCCTCGTGGATTCCATGTACGCCGCGATGCAGCGCGTCCTCTCGTCCGATGCGAAGTGCCTGACCAGGTCCGCGTCGTCGACGTCCGCCTTGTTCCCCGAGCTCACGAAGGCCGAGAACCCGAGCATCTCCCGGACGGAGTATTCGATGGCCGCGGTGCAGAACGCCCCGCTCTGCGAGAAGAACGCTATGGGCCCCTTGAGCGGCGTCGTCCTCGCGAAGGACGCGTTCATGCGCGAGTGGGGCGCGATGACCCCGAGGGAGTTGGGGCCGACGAACCTCATCCCGTGCCTCGCGGCGACCTCCAGCAGCTCCCTCTCCCTGGCCTTCCCTTCCTCGTCCCCCTCGGAGAAGCCAGCGGATATGACCACGGCCGCCTTGACCCCCTTCCTCCCGGCCTCATCGACCACCCCCGGGACAAGCTTCGCCGGGACCACGACGACGGCGAGGTCGACGTCGCCCGGGCAGTCCTGCACCGACCGATAGCACGGCATCCCGAGGAGCTCCTTGTGGTTGGGGTTGACCAGGAAGATCTTCCCGGGGTACCCCTCCCCGTAGAGGTTCTCGATGACGATGTTGCCGACCTTGCCGGGGGTCGGGGTCGCGCCTATGACCGCTATGGACCTCGGGTCGAAGAAGACGTCTAGCCCGCGCATGAGACCGGATGCCGTCGAGCGGATATGAACCCTCTTCCCGCGTCAGCCGGAGAAGTCCTCCACCCACATCTCGCCGTTGCCCAGGTCGATCATGGGGACCTTGGCAGGGTCGGGGACCTGGTTGTGCATCCTCTGGAACTCGGTCTGCGACTGCCACGCGGACGCGTTGATGAGCTTTATGCCCCGGTACTCCGCGATTCCGCACTTGTGCACGTGCCCGGTCACGAATATGTTGGGGACCTGGTCGATCACCAGGTAGTCCTTCTTCTCCGGGGCCAGGGCCGTCCTCTCCCCGTACACGGGCGCCAAGTGCCTCCGCCTCAGCATCTCCCTCATGGCCTCCAGCGGGTGTGAGTAGTCGAGCCCTGGTATGTTCTTGATGTAGTCGTCCATGCTTCGGCCGTGGTACGCGAGGACGACCCGCCCCTCGACCTCCAGGTAGCAGGGGTTGCCCACGAAGAGGATGTTCGAGTCGAACATCGACTGGACGTCCTTCGACAGCGCCGGCTGCGGCTCTGCCAGCCTGACGGCGTCGTGGTTCCCGGGCATCATCACGACCTTGATCCAGTCGGGTATCGCCTTGACCATCTCCGACAGCTCCCTGTACTGCGCGAAGACGTCCTCTATCAGGAGCTCGTCCTCCTGGCCGGGGTAGATCCCTATGCCGTCGACGAGGTCCCCGGGCATCATCATGTACCGGATGTCCTTCGCGACGGGGTCCTTGCGGAGCCACTCCATGAACCTCTTCCACTCGTCCGGCAGGAAGGTGTCGCTCCCAACATGGATGTCCGAGACGAACGCCATGACCGCGCCCGAGCCGTTCGGGGTCATCGCGCTGTTCATCGGGACGTCGGGCCGCACTATCTCCTTCGCTATGACGATCTCCCCGTCCTTGCTGAAGGACCCGGAGATGCCCAGCACCTCGTCCTTGATGAAGCCGTCCCCGGCCCTCTTGGGCCCCTTCATCACCAGGACCTGTATCTTGTCGGTCTCGTCCTCGATCTCGAGAAGCGTGTGGCCGTGCTTGGTCGTCCTGGTGTCGTTGAGCATCCCGACGAGCCGGACCTCCCGCTTCACCTTCTTGGCCTTGGCGATGGAGATTATCCCCGCGAGCTCCCTCCTCTTGGCGAGCATCCGCTTGATCGAGGTGTAGCGGTCGTTGAAGAGCTTGGTGAAGTCTATGATGTCCCCGACGCAGGTCGAGTCGCCAGTGATGTCCTTCAGGACCCGGACCTCCGCGGGCTTGGCCTTCGTGGCGTGGGCGCGCTCGGGCGCACGCTCCTTGGCCGGCTCCGGCCGCGGGTCCGGAGCCTTGGCGCAGGAGGCGTAGTTGTCCACGTCCTCCTTGGAGAGGATGAGCGGCCGGCCCCCGGCGTCGTTGAGGATCCGCTCGACGCACGCCATCGGGTCCTTTAGCCTCGAGAGCGCATCGGCGGCCTCCGGGTCGACCAGGACGCCCTTGTCAGTGAGAAGCTGGAGAATCCTCTTCTTCATCCCTCCAGTCCTAGCGCGGACGTCTTTAAATATCTTTTCGGGCATGGTCGCAACGTG
>JALOTO010000129.1 GCA_025457845.1 Thermoplasmata archaeon
CTCGCCTATTCCTGGCATCGTGTGTTCCTCCTCCTCGTTCGCTCCCTTAGAACGCGTTCGTATCGGGGAGCCGGTTACATAAGATTTTCACCTTTTTCGAGGAGGGACTCACGCCGTGGCGCGATTGACAGTATGGCCTGAATGATCGTCCGCCGTCCTCCGCTCAAGAGCTAGTCCCGCCAGTCTCGAGCCACAGGAACAGTGCGAGGTTGAGGAGACCTATTCCAGCAGGCAGAATCGCCACGACAAGCAAGGCGACGATGCCTGTCTGGACCCACAGATATGCGAAGCTGAGGGCCAATCCCATCAATAATGCGGTGATTATGATGTTGCCAGCCCGCCAGTTGCGTCTGCTTCCCCGCGTAGTCCTACGAATACCAGTGAGTGTGGACTTCTCCATCATCACAACCTTGTCCGGATACACCTCGATCTCCACCGATTCGAGAGGGACGATTGGGAAGTCCATCCTCAGCGATCCCTCCATAGCCGGAGCTGGATGCTCGAACACGTTCTTCGCTCCGCAAATGGGACATGTGGGAGTCTCCGCCTCAAGATGCGCATGGCACGAGACGCACGTCCTGAAGCTGTGAGGGTACTCTCTGGAGATTGCCTTACCGCATTGGCTGCACAGCGCATCGACGTCCCGGTTGTCGTACCCACAGTGCTGACACTTCATCCTCGAACCCATTCAGTGAATCCACGTAAGCGAGATATCATCCTTTGCCAGGGATGCCTGATGTCCACGGTCTGCCGATGACGGGAAAGGTTCATAGCCCTCCTCCGCATTCGCCCCCGCAGAGGCACTGTTTTATCGTTTCCAGCCTCCCAAACCAGGAAACGCTCGCTGGTGAGGCTGGGTCGATGTCTGGGCGTTCGACTGGACAGGGCCGACCGTATTCGGGCTGCCATACATCATCTGGTACACGGCGCTGCTCGAGGGGGCGCTGTTCGTCCTCCTCGTCATGTTCGCAAGGTACTACTGGACCGACCACGGGGGTGCGGCCTGATGGACGCGCTCTCCCTGGGGTTCTTCGTCGTCTACCTCTCGTCCCTGATGGGAATCGCGGTCTACGCGAGGATGCGGTCGAAGCGCACCTCCGAGGACTACTTCGTCGCGTCCAGGAGCATCGGGCCCGTGGTACTCTTCCTCTCGCTCGCGGCCACCAACTTCAGCGCGTTCACGTTCTTCGGGTTCGCCGGGGCCGCGTACAAGTTCGGCCTGGCATACTACGGCATAATGGCCTTCGGGACCGGCTTCATGGCCCTGGCCTTCTACTTCATCGGCCGGAAGGTCTGGAGGCTCGGCAAGGAGAAGGGCTACATCACCCCGCCCGAGCTCATCGGCGACAGGTTCAAGTCCGACACGCTCAGGATGGTCTTCCTGTCGGTCATGGTCGTGTTCACCCTCCCTTACCTCGCGACCCAGGCCATCGGCGGAGGCATCGCGCTCGAGCAGCTGACCGAGGGCGAGATCTCGTACGAGATGGGCGCGGTGATCGTCACGATGGTCGTCATCGCCTATGTGACGGTGGGCGGGATGAGGGGGGACGCGTACACCGATGTCCTCCAGGGGGTCATGATGCTCGTGACCCTGCTCGCAGCCGTCGGGATAGTGGCGTACGGCCTTGGCGGGTTCACGGAGGCGAACTCGCGGCTCGCCGACGAGTTCCCGGACCTGGTTTCCCGGCCGGGTGGAAGGGACTTCTTCACGCCGCAGGTCTGGTTCAGCTACATGCTGCTCTGGATACTCTGCGACCCGATGTTCCCTCAGCTCTTCACGAGGTTCTACTCCGCTAGGGACGAGAAGGCGATCAGGTTCTCCACGATGATGTACGCGCCCATCACGGCGGTCATCTTCCTCTGCCCCGTGCTAATCGGGGCGTGGGGGAACCTGCAGTTCCCCGGCCTGACCGGGACCCAGCCAGACAACATACTCCCGATGATGGTCGACGAGTTCGCGCCTTCGTGGGTCCTCGGGATCATGCTCTCCGGCGCTTTCGCCGCGCTCATGTCCACCGCGGACTCACAGCTGCTGGTCCTGAGCTCGATGCTCACCAGGGACGTCTACAAGCGCTGGGTGAAGAGGACCGCGAGCCTGACGGAGGAGTTCGTCGTCGGCAAGGTGCTGGTGGTCGGCCTCGCGCTGGTCGGCCTCGCGATCGCCCTGAGCTCGGTCGAGACCCTGTTCGAGACGCTCACGAAGACGACCTTCACGGGCCTCGCGGTGCTGTTCCCGACGACCGTGGCCGCCCTCTACTGGCCCAAGGCCACCAAGTGGGGGTGCATCTCGTCCATCGTGGCGGGGGAGCTCGTGTACACGGCGTTCTACTTCAAGGTGTTCCCGGCCGACTGGACCTTCGGCTTCCTCTCCGTCGTCCCAGTGATACTCGTCGCAGTCGCGGCGCTAGTGCTCGTGTCGTACGCGACGAGGGCGTCTCCACCGGAAACGGGGGAGGTCAGTGCGCAGTCCTGAGCGGAGAGTAAGAAATACCCGTAAGGGGATTCGGAGCCCGGTCAGGAGGCGCGGGATGGCGGAAGAGAGGGTGGTCGAATTCTCTTGCCCGGTGAAGATCAAGCTCACGGTCCCTAAGGATTGCACGCTGAGCGAGAAGGCGCTGAAGGAACGTCTTGAGAAGGTCGGACCGCAGCTGTTCATCGGCCTTTGCGACGGCTGCCCTTGGTATGAGGGACGAGACAAAGGTTGATGGTCCTGGTCTTGTCGGCGTCCTTCCTTGCGCGCATCTCGGTGTCTATGGCACGGCGTACGAACTCGGGAACCGAGAGGATGCCCCACTCGGGATGCGACGCGATGAGCTTCTCCATCTCCTCCCAGAGTTGGCGCTCCACCTTCATGGTTACACGGCCGTCTTTCACAGGCATCGGGTAGCGACCGCTCGTTAATGAGCATTGCAGATATAAATCGCTTACAGCGTGAGTGTCTGGATATGACACTGTTAACGGCCAGGCAATGGCATCCTTGAAATATCCCTGTACGCATACCGTACTACAGCAGGCATGTGGGGAAGGCGAGGGGCATCGACGAGGAGCGGGCGGACTGCGAGAACTGCGACGACAAGGAGTGCGTCTTCTGCGGCTCCAAGCTCCGGAGGCACCTTTCGAGGTGCCCGCGATGCGGCAATGTCTTCTCCAAGGAAGAAGAGGGGAAAGGTACGACTGACGATTGAGGCCGGTCCTGGCGACTAGCTTGCGGGCCTCCCCCAGGGGCATCACTCACACAGGAGTCAACGGGAATGCCGGGACCGGCTGGACCCCTTTTCAAGATGTCTCGCCCTCTCCTCATCGGCGTCGACCGCCAGGCAAGGCGTGCAGAGTTCCAGGACGAGCACGGGCGAGCCGTCGACCATGGTGATGTAACCGACGAAGAAGGGCGTGCACGGTTCGGAGTGGTCATCTGCGTCCGTCATGGACTGAGGGACGCATGGAGGGGGTATTGCATCCGCCCACTACAGGTAGGCTTCGCCCTCAGCTCCTGAGCAGGAGGAAGGCCCTGTAGTCCATGTTGTGCCTCACGAACTCGGGCCAGTCCCACTTCCTCGAAGCGACGAGCTGTCTCACCTGCTGCGTGAGGTCCAGCTGCCCGGATATGATCAGGCCCGCGTTCAGCGCCATGGTGGAGAACTCGGAGACGGTCACGGCACCCGCGATGCACTCCTCCCACGACTCGTCCTGCATGGGCCTGGACGTCCTGAAGGCGTCCGAGATGGCCACCCTGGCGCCGTGCCTCGCGATCCTTGAGATCTCCTTGAGGGCCGTGCACTTGTCTGGGAGCAGGTTGATCGTGGCCTGGCTGATGACCGCGTCGACGGACCTGTTCGTCAACGGGATGCGCTCGAGGTCCGCCCGGACCAGCTCGATGTCGTGACCCTGGAAGCGCGGCCTGCGCGCGATGCCCCGCGCGACGCAGAGGCCTGCGGCCGAGAAGTCTATGCCGATCATGCTCTTCGGCGGGCTCAGCTCGATCGCCCTGAACGCGAGGCTGCCGGTGCCTATGCCGAGGTCCACCACCACCTTGTCCCTGAGCGGTTGGACCATGGAGAGCAGCGGGTCGGCCACCATCGAGAGGCTCTTCCTCCGCTCGGCCGCGGCCCTCTCGTCCTGGGACGCCCACTGCTCGTCGTACTTGTTCCTCGTGCTCCTCTTGATGGAATCGTGGTCCGAGCAGCCGCACCTTCCGCCTTCGCCCATGTCCCGTCCCTTCCTCCCCGCAGGGTGCGCATCGGCTCCGGCGCTTAAAAGTCTATTTTTTATAGTCCGCGCGAGTTGACGTGTCCAGCGAGTTCTAGCAAGAGGAGTTCTGAGGAGGAAGTTCCATGGACCTTGTCCGCAAGATGGTCATGCCGATGCTCTACCTGCAGGGCAAGGGGGCGATCTACCACCTGGGGCAGAAGGCCGCGCCCTTCGGCACCAGGGCGTACGTCGTCGGGGGCAGGACCGCGCTGTCCGTCGCGGGCGAGAAGGTCCGCAAGTCGCTGGAGGCCAACGGCATAGAGGTCGCCCTCCTCGACGACTCGGTGAAGGAGTGCACGCACTCCGCCGTCCAGGCGCTGGCCGACAAGGCCCGCCACTCGAACGTTCACTTCGTCGTCGGCGTCGGGGGCGGCAAGGCGGTCGACGCCGCCAAGACCGTGGCGTGGAGGCTCAAGGTCCCGGCCATCACCGTCGGGACCCAGTGCGCGACCAACGCCGACGCCAGCGCCGAGTCCGTCATCTACACGGAGGACCACAGGTTCCTCGAGGCGCTGAAGCTCCCGAGGAACCCCGTCGTCGTCATCGAGGACACCGAGCTCCTCTGCAGGGCCCCTGCGAGGTTCCTCGTGCAGGGCATGGGCGACGCCCTATCGACCAAGTTCGAGGCGGAGGCGTACGCCGAGGCGAGGCGCACGAGGCAGGACGGGGGCGTCCCGACCGCGGCGGCCCTCGCCCTCGCGGACGCCTGCTTCACGAACCTGATGGAGAACGGGGCCAAGGCGGTCAAGGACGCGACCAGCGGCACCCACTCGCACGAGGTGGACCAGGTCATCGAGGCGGTGAAGCTCTCCTCGGCCCTGGCCTTCGAGAACACCGGCTGCGCGCTCGCGCACGCACTCCACAACGGCCTCACGAGGACGGGGCAGGTCAGGGGAGAGCACGGGGAGATCGTGGCATACGGCACCATCGTCCAGATGGTCTACGAGAAGAGGCCGAGGGACGAGGTGCAGAGGGTCGTCCGCTGGTGCGAGCAG
>JALOTO010000017.1 GCA_025457845.1 Thermoplasmata archaeon
ACCTTGGCGTTGGACATCTTTGTACGTTGTATCAGGTCCTTCTGCAGGGCCTCCCCTCCCGTGTCCATGACGGCCTTGAACATGATCCTCTCGTCCCCGGTCAAGAGGCGGAGGACGAGGTAGTTCTCGCGGGCCGCGAGGTCTTCCCCGGGTGCGGCCGGCGGTGCGGACGTGGCGACCTCTGTCTCCGCGGGTGCCTGCGCGGGGTCGGCGGGGCCGGGTCCGCGCGCGGTTTCCTCCTTCTGGGGCGCTGCCGCGGGCGGTGGGGGCGGAGGCGGGAGCTTGGTCATCTCGGGAGGTAGGGGCTCGTAGCTCTGCCTCAACATGATGAACATGACGGCTATGGCGATTAGGAAGGACGCAGCGACGATCACCATGAGGTTGGTCGAGGAATAGGTCCTCTGGTCCCACATCCCTCCGTGGTCTGTGGTGTCCGTCTCCGTTGGGGTCTCGGTCATCAGGGCGTACGCGAGCAGGGCTATCGCGATGATCGCGAGGGCGGCCGCGACCACCTTGTCCAAATGCCTCTTGCGCTTCGGGACCTTCTTCCCGTCCTCTGTCACGCCCCTTCCAATGTAATAGGTCGGTTATTTCAGTTGCCCCTGCCCGGCCCCCCGGATACGGAAAGTTAATAGGCATCGCCTGGCTTACTCGCGCCGGTAAGGTGGGCCGATGGCCGGTCACGAGAACCACAGGATCTCGAAGGACGACTACTTCATGAACATAGCCATCGAGGTCTCTAGGAGGAGCACCTGCACCCGAAGGCAGATAGGCGCCATCATCGTCAGCGATGTGGGCGCCATCAAGAGCACGGGGTACAACGGCAACCCTCGCGGCATACCACACTGCGAGGAGATCGGCTGCATCAGGGACAAGCTCGGAATCCCCTCCGGCACCCGCCTTGAGACTTGCACGGCGGTCCACGCCGAACAGAACGCGCTCATACAGGCGGGCACGGACGCGCGCGGGTCGACCATGTACTCGACGATCGTCCCCTGCCCCATATGCGCGCGCATGATTCTCAATGCGCAGGTCGCGCGCGTCGTGTACATAGGGGACTACTCGGACCTGGCAGGGGTCGAGCTGCTCAAGCAAGGGGGAGTGAAGCTCACCCGCCTCGACAAGGCCAAGTTCGAGGGCAAGCTCAAGGTCTGATCCTCCGCCTGCGGGGCGAGCCTTTTCGTCGCTCGTCGAATTCCCGACTCCCAGGGGCGGGGTGTGCCGCCCAGGTGCAGTATAGGCTATTTATATCGAAACTCGCATCAGCGACTGGACGTGGCTGACATGGGTAAGGCCGAGATCCTTCACCAGATAAAGGTGGCGGAGGAGCAGGTCCGCGCCATGACCAGGGAGGCCGAGGAGAAGCGCAAGCAGCTCCAGGCCGAGGGGAAGAGGCGAGCCCTGGAGAAGGTGGAGGCGGCGGACGCAGCTCTGAGGAAGCACACTGACTCGGTCATCGCCGAGTCCCAGGCCCGGATCGATGGCCGGAAGAAGGCGATGCTCGAGGAAGGCCGCCGGAAGGCGGAGGCCTTGACGGCCGGCGCGAAGGCAAGGTCTGGAAAGGTCAAGGAGTTCGTTCTCACGGAGTTCGAGAGTGCAATCGATGCTTAGGCCGGAGGAGATGACCCGCGCGGTCGTCGTCGGGTCTATTGATAGCCTCGATCCCACGATCGAGTGCCTGTACGGACTCGGGATACTCCACCTCATAGACTTCACAGAACAGGACGAGGAGTTCAAGATAGGCTTGCCTCTGGGGAAGGCGTCGAGCGCCTCTCAGAGCCTGCTCAAACTCCGGTCGATGATGCGATCCCTGAACCTCGAAGGGCACAAGCCGTCGGAGCAGGTGCCCGTCGGGAACATCGAACGGAAGCTCGAGCAGGCGCTGGTGAACCTCGACCTGAACGCATCGACCAAGGCGGAGTCGAAGCAGCGGATACTCTCCCTCATCCGGGAGAAGGAGGCGGAGATACGCGCCCTCGAGCCGATCTCATCGTTCGCCATCCCCCTGGAGCTCTACGAGGGCTACGAAGGCCTGGCCGTGTTCGTCGGGACGTGCCGCTCGAATCCGTCTGATGCGCTGGCATCCAGGATCCGCGACCACGACCTCTCGATCGCTGCGAGGAAGTCGGATTTCGCCATCGCCCTCTTCACCACCGCGGAGGACGCGCCCACCGCATCGAAGGTGCTCATCGACCATGGCTTCCAGGAGACGAAACTCCCCAAGCTGACGGGCGTCCCTTCCGAGGTGATGAAGAAGCACAGGGCGGACATCGCCGACCTCGAGAAGGACCTCGACAGGATAGAGAAGGACCTCGAGACCATAAGGCACGAGTTCGCGGACTTCATAGTCGCCTCGGAGGAGCACCTCTCGATAGAGGTCATGAAGGCCGAGACCCCTCTGAGGATCGCGACGACCGCCAACTCCTTCGTCATCGACGGCTGGATCCCGTCCGCCCGCGCGAAAGAGCTGCAGACCGCGCTGAACTCGCTCTGCTGCGGCCTCGCGTTCGTCGAGACCCTCCCGACTGAGAAGGGTGATGACCCGCCGGTCCTCCTGAAGAACCCGAGACCCGTCAGACCGTTCGAGTTCTTCATCGACCTGGTCTCCACCCCGAAGTACGATGAGATCGACCCGACCATCGTGCTGTTCCTCACGTTCCCTCTCTTCTTCGGCTTCATGATCGGAGACCTCGGGTTCGGCCTGGGCCTTGCCTCCCTCGGCGCGTTCATGCGCTTCAGGCTGAAGAACTTCCCGGACCTCCAGAAGCTCGGGACGATCGTCCTCGCGGGGGGGATCATGGCAAGCCTGTTCGGCCTGTTCGTCTTCGCAGAGGCGTTCGGGGTCCCGTTCCACCCGCCGGAGGCGCATCCCGAGGAGCATTCGTGGGAGTCGGTCGCCTACATACCGATACACCCGATACTCGACAAGATGGCGGACATCATGGAGATGCTCGCCATCTCGCTCCTCGCCGGGTGGGTCCATCTGACCCTGGGGTTCGTTCTCGGGTTCGTCAACCATATCCACCACGACAGGAAGCACGCCTTCGCCAAGGTCGCGTGGCTGCTGATCCTTCTCGGCCTGTTCGTCGAGATCATGCACATAGCCGGAGGGGCGACCTGGACGAGCGGGTTCGTCAACGACACCATCCTCGCATGGGCACCGGACGCGGGGACGACGATCGTCGGGATCCAGGTCTCGTTCACGGCGTTGGCGCTCATCATCATCGGGGTCGTCGGCCTGCCCCTCACGGAGGGCGCGATGGCCCTGTCCGAGGTCATCGGCCTGTTCACGAACCTCGTGTCATACACCAGGTTGGCGGCCCTCGCCGTCGGGAAGGGGGCCATGGCACTCGCGTTCAACACGATGTTGTTGCCCCTGATATTCGACAGTGACAGCATCGTCCTCGTAATAGCAGGCGTGCTGGCGCTTTTCGTGACCCAGATGTTCTTCGTCTTCTTCCTCGGGGCTCTGTCCGCGGGGATCCAGGCTGTCAGGTTGAACTATGTGGAGTTCTTCCTCAAGTTCTTCGAAGGGGGCGGGAAGGAGTTCTCGCCGCTGAAGTACCTGAGGAAGCATTCGGTAGCTGCTAAATGAAGGAGGTAGAAGAGAATGGACCCAACACAAATGGGAATGGCTCTGGTCGGTGCCGGCATCGCAATCGGTGCCGCTGGCATAGGCACTGGCATCGCCCAGGGACAGGTCGGTGCGGCGGCGGTCGGCGCGACCGCAGAGAACCCGAAGATGTTCGGCAAGGGCATGATCCTGATGGTCCTGCCCGAGACGATAGTCATCCTCGGCTTCGTCGTGGCCTTCCTGATAATGAATGAAAGCGTGAGACGAGAGGGAGACATCGGTAGTGGCCGTACGGCCAGGCAGAGTCAGGGAGCTGATGGACCATGGGTCTCGAGAAAGTGGTCGAGGACATACTCCGCAAGGGGGAGGAGAGGCGACGCGAGATACTCGCACAGGGCGAGCGCGAGCGCCAAGAGCAGGAATCCCTCGCGGACAAGCAGGTAGATGACAACCGCAGGAAGGCGGAGGCGCGCTCCAAGGGGCTGGTCGCGCAGATGGAGCAGCAGGAGCTCTCCAGCGCGGAGCTAGAGTCGAAGAAGATGCTGCTCGCCGCCCAGAGGCACGTCATGGAGGACCTCAAGGCGCACACTCTCTCCGACCTGGCCGCGCTGCCGGACCCGAGACGGAAGGCCCTGTACGCGAAGCTGGCGTCGAAGGCGCGCAAGGAGCTCGGCGACTGCTACGTCTACTCGAACGACCGGGACCAGAAGCTCGCTCAGTTCCCGTCTGGTGTGACATACGCGGGGACGGTCGACTGCACGGGCGGGCTGGTGTTCGAGAGCAAGGACCGCACGGTGAGGCTCGACTACCGGTTCGAGAGCGTCCTGGAAGAGGTATGGAACAAGAAGATGCAGGAGATCTACACGAGGCTGTTCGGGTGAGGTAGAGGATGAGACTGTTCGGCGGCCGGGGGAACTACGCGTACGCATGCGCACGCGTCAACGCGAGGAAGAGCTTCCTGCTCTCCAGGGACACGTACTCGAGGCTGCTCGTCATGGACGTCCACGAGCTCGGGAGGTTCCTGGGCGAGACGCAGTACCGGGAAGAGGTCACGCGTTACGCCGCGCGCTACTCCGGCGCGAACCTGGTCGAGGTCGCGGTGACGAGGAACCTTGCGGACACTTATGCCGCGATCCTGAGTTTCACGACGGGGCACCTCAGGGACATGGTGGTGAACTACCTGCGCAGGTGGGACACGTTCAACATGAAGACCGTGCTCAGGGGGAAGGTCGCGGGGGCCAGAGACGACGAGGTGATCGACACGCTCGTCCCTGCCGGGGCGTTCTCCGAGACCTATCTCAAGTCGCTCATCGCCATGCAGTCCATGCAAGAGGTCATGGATGAGCTCGCGAAGCAGCCTTCGCTGAGGCTCACCCCCGAGCTGATCAGGGACGTCGTGGACGCCAAGAGGCTCGCGCCCTTCGAGGACCACCTGGACAGGACGATGTACTACGACCTCCTGGAGGTCATCAGGCCCACTAACAACCCGGAGAGGCTGCTCAGGGACTTCGTCAGGCGCGAGGTCGATGTGACGAACCTCAAGATCCTGCTGAAGCTCAAGATGGAGCACATCCCCGAGGACAAGGTGCAGAGGTATCTCATCCCTGGCGGGATGGAGTTCGGCATCGACGCCCTCAGGCCCCTGGCCCAGGGCGAGAGCGTCCTGCCGGTGCTCGAAGCGCTCGAGAGGTCGTCCATGTACGAGGACCTCAAACCCTCGATGGACCGTTTCAAGGACACGCGCAAGCTGTCGGGGCTGACCATCGCCCTCGACAAGGCGCTCATAGGCACGAGCGAGAAGTTCGCCCACTTCTACCCTCTCTCGGTGCTGCCGGTGGTCAACTACATGATACGCAAGAAGGTGGAAGTGGACAACATCAGGATCATAGCCCGCGGGAAGGAGAGCCGACTCCCGGGCAAGACAATCGAGGAACTGCTGGTGGTCTGACATGGAGGTCGCGGTCGTTGGCTCCGAGGAGTTCGTCGTCGGCTTCAGGCTGGCCGGGGTCAAGAAGGTCTACGGCGTGCCGAAGGACAAGCTCGCCGAGACGCTGCTCAAGGTCCTCGAGGACGAGACCGTGGGCATACTCGCCGTGCACACGGCCGACCTCGACTCGCTGCCGCCGCAGCTCAGGACGCGCATGATGGCCAGCGTCGACCCGGTCGTCATACCGGTGGGCGAGGAAGAGGGCGACATGAGGGATAAGGTTCGAAGGGCGATAGGCATCGACCTTTACAAGACGAAGTGACGGGGGCGCAAGCACATGGCTGAACAGGGCAAAGGAAGGGTCAACAGGGTCGCAGGACCGGTCGTGACGGCGGAGGGCATCTCCCCGAGGATGTACGACGTCGTCCTGGTCGGCGAGCTCAACCTCATGGGCGAGGTCATCAAGCTCGTCGGCGAGAGGACCGTCATCCAGGTCTACGAGGACACGTCCGGCATAAGGCCCGGCGAGAAGGTCGTGAACACCGGTGCCCCGCTCCAGGTCGAGCTCGGGCCGGGACTGCTGTCGAGCATATACGACGGGGTCCAGAGGCCGCTGCCGGTCCTGAAGGACAAGCAGGGGGACTTTGTGTCGAGAGGGGTGACCGCGCCGGGGCTGGACAGGGCCAAGAAGTGGAAGTTCAAGCCCACCGTCAAGAAGGGCGACGAGCTCAGGGGCGGCATGGTCGTAGGCGAGGTGCCCGAAGGCAACCTCGTCCACAAGGTGCTGCTCCCGCCGAAGGCCGCGGGCCGGGTCAAGAACATCTCGGAGGGCGCCTTCACCGTCGAGGAGCCGATAGGCGAGCTCGAGAGCGGGCAGACGATCACGATGATGCAGCGCTGGCCCGTCAGGCAGTCCAGGCCGTACGCGGAGAAGCTGCTCCCCGACATACCGCTCGTCACGGGGCAGCGCGTGCTCGACACCCTCTTCCCTCTGGCGAAAGGCGGCACGGCGGCCATCCCCGGAGGGTTCGGCACCGGCAAGACCGTCACGTCGCAGCAGCTCTCCAAGTGGAGCGACGCGCAGATCGTCGTCTACGTGGGCTGCGGCGAGCGCGGCAACGAGATGACCGAGGTCCTAACGTCCTTCCCGGAGCTCGAGGACCCGAAGACCGGGAAACCGCTGATGGGCAGGACCGTCCTCATCGCCAACACCTCGAACATGCCCGTCGCCGCCAGGGAGGCCAGCGTCTACACGGGAATCACGGTCGCCGAGTACTACAGGGACATGGGCTACGACGTCTCTCTGATGGCCGACTCCACATCGAGGTGGGCGGAGGCCATGAGGGAGATATCCTCCAGGCTCGAGGAGATGCCAGGCGAGGAGGGCTACCCCGCGTACCTCGCCTCCAGGCTCTCGGAGTTCTACGAGCGGTGCGGGCGCGTCAAGACCCTCTCCGGGCCCACCGGGTCCATATCGGTCATCGGCGCGGTCTCGCCGTCCGGCGGTGACTTCAGCGAGCCCGTCACGCAGAACACCCTGAGGATCGTCAAGGTATTCTGGGCGCTCGACTCGAAGCTCAGGGAGCGCAGGCACTTCCCCGCGGTCAACTGGCTCACGTCGTACAGCCTGTACAGCCCCATGCTCGAGGAGTGGTACAGGAAGAACGTGGCCGAGGACTGGAACGCAACCAGGCTCTGGGCGATGGAGACCCTTCAGAAGGAGGCGGAGCTGCAGGAGATCGTGCAGCTCGTCGGCTCCGACGCACTCCCCGAGGAGCAGAGGATGACCCTCGAGGTCGCGAGGATGATACGCGAGTTCTTCCTCCAGCAGAGCGCGTACCACAAGGTGGACACATACAGCCCGCTTAAGCGGCAGTACGAGTACATGAAGGCGATACGGAAGTTCTCCGACCTGTCGAGGAAGGCCATCTCGCTCGAGGTGCCCCTCGACAAGATAGTCTCCCTCAGCTGCAGGGCCGACCTGGGCAAGCTGAAGTTCGAGGAGACCATCGACGAGGACCTCAAGAAGATACTCGGCCAGATGGACCGGCAGTTCGCCGAGCTGGGGGTGTGAGACATGGTCAAGGAGTACCACACGATAAGCCAGATCGCAGGACCTCTGGTCTTCGTCAAGAAGACCGAGCCCGTCGGCTACGGCGAGCTCGTCACCATCGCGCTCCCCGACGGCTCCACGAAGAGGGGGCAGGTCCTGGACACCTCCGACGAGGTCGTGGTCGTCCAGGTCTTCGAGGGGACGGGCGGGATAGACCGGGCGTCGGGGGTCAAGTTCCTCGGCGAGACGGTCAAGATGCCCGTCTCGAAGGACATGCTCGGGAGGATACTGTCCGGCTCCGGCGACCCGCTCGACAAGGGCCCGCCCATCGTCCCGGAGAAGCGTCTGGAGATCATCGGCGCCGCCATCAACCCGTACGCCAGGGACAACCCGCAGGAGTTCATCCAGACCGGCATCTCCTCCATCGACGGCATGAACACCCTCGTGAGGGGGCAGAAGCTGCCGATCTTCTCAGGCTCCGGCCTGCCGCACAACGACATCGCGCTGCAGATCGCAAGGCAGGCGAAGGTCCTGGGCGAGAAGGAAGAGTTCGCCGTCGTCTTCGCGGCCATGGGCATAACGAGCGAGGAAGCCCAGTACTTCATGAAGGACTTCGAGAGGACGGGCGCGCTGAAGAAGGCAGTCGTCTTCCTCAACCTCGCCGACGACCCGGCCATAGAGAGGCTGCTTACGCCCAAGCTGGCCCTCACCACCGCGGAGTACCTCGCGTTCGACCTCGGGATGCACGTGCTGGTCATCCTGACCGACCTGACCAACTACTGCGAGGCGTTGAGGCAGATAGGCGCGGCGAGGGAGGAGGTGCCCGCGAGGCGCGGGTATCCGGGGTACATGTACACCGACCTCGCGAACCTGTACGAGCGCGCAGGCAGGATCAAGGGCAAGCGCGGGTCCATCACGCAGTTCCCCATCCTCTCCATGCCCGGCGACGACATCACCCACCCCATCCCCGACCTGACGGGGTACATCACCGAGGGGCAGATCGTCGCGTCGAGGGACCTCCACAGGCAGGGCATCTACCCTCCCGTCGCGGTGGAGCGTTCCCTGTCCAGGCTCATGGGCCAGGGCATCGGACCCGGCCGCACGAGGGAGGACCACAGGGCCGTCTCCGATCAGCTCTACGCGGCGTACGCCGAGGGCAGGGACCTGAGGGGCCTCGTGGCCATCGTCGGGAAGGAGGCGCTCTCCGAGCGCGACAGGAAGTTCCTGGACTTCGCCGCCGCCTTCGAGGACCGGTTCGTCAGGCAGGCCAAGGACGAGGACAGGACCATAGAGCAGACGCTCGACCTCGGCTGGGAGCTGCTGGGCGGCCTGCCGGTGGATTCGCTCACCAAGATCGACAGGAAGTTCATCGAGAAGTACCACCCGAACCAGAGGAAGAAGTGAGATCGGATGCCAAAGCGTGAGATACAGCCGACGAGGTCGGAGCTCCTCGAGGTCACGAAGAAGATCAAGCTGACCAAGAACGGTCACAAGATCCTCAAGCTGAAGAGGGACGGCCTCATACTGGAGTTCTTCAAGATCCTGGACCAGGCGAAGGACCTCAGGACCGAGATCGCGAAGAGGTACCTCGAGGCCCAGGAGCGGATAGTCATCGCGAACGCCGTCGACGGGGTCATAGCCGTCCGCTCCGCGGCATACGCCCTCACCATACATCCGGAGATAGAGCTCAGGAGCAGGAACCTCATGGGCGTCGTGGTCCCCGAGATCAAGTCGTCGAAGCTCAGCGCGCCCCTGGACGAACGGGGGTACGGGGTCATAGGCACCTCGCCCCGCATAGACGAGGCGGCCGACGCCTACGAGAAGCTCATGGAGACCGTCGTCAAGGCCGCCGAGCTGGAGACCACCATGAAGAAGCTCCTCGACGAGATCGAGAGGACCAAGCGGCGGGTCAACGCCCTGGAGTTCAAGGTCCTCCCCGAGCTCGAGGAGGCGGAGAGGTTCATACGTTTCAGGCTGGAGGAGATGGAGCGGGACAACATCTTCAGGCTGAAGCGCATCAAGGACAAGGCGGCCAAGAGGGCCGCAGAGGCGTAGCACATGCCGTGGCTCGAGGACCTGCTGAACGACCGCGAGCGGCTGATGAAGCTCATGTGGGTGGCCGTCTGGGTCAGCATCGGGTTCCTGTTGATCGGCTACGTCCTGATCGCGATGGACCTGTTCGGCTGAGCCCGTCAGGCGACGTCCGAATCCTCGGGAGGCCGTCTCTTTATCGGGATCCCCTTCTTCGTGAGGAAGGCTCCTCGGACCCTGAGCGCGTGGAGCGAGATGATTGCCCGCTCGGGCGTGTCGACGAGCGGGATGCCCCTGGAGTCCAGGAACTGCTCCGACTCATGGTCGTAGATGCCCGCGAAGCACGCGACCGTGGGCTTGCCGCTGATCTTGTGGGTTATTGCGATCCACTTGGCGATCTCGTAGATGTTCGTGGCCGCCTGCCGCGCCGCCACGACCAGTATGCCCTTGACCTCAGGCGCCCTCCCCACGGCAGCCAGGACGTTGGCGTACCTGGCAGTGTCAGCGTCGCCTATGATGTCGACCGGGTTCCCCCATGACCAGGTCGGTGGGCACACTTTCCCTATCTCGTCCAGGGTCTCCTTGGACAGCTCCGCGAGCGGCAGGCCGAGGTCGTTCGCGCAGTCGGTGGCGATGACGCCCATCCCGCCAGCGTTGGTGACGATCGCGATGCCGCCGTCCTCCATGGGCGGCTGGTGGGCGAGGGCCTGGGCCGCATCGAACAGCTCGGTCATGGTCTTCGCGCGGTAGACCCCTGTCTGCCTGAACGCCGCCTCGTATGCGGAATCAGAGCCGGCCAGCGCGCCAGTGTGCGACCGCGCGGCGGCCGCGCCCTTCGCGGTCCTGCCCGACTTCAGGATGACTATCGGCTTCTTCGGAGACGCCTTCTTCAGCGCGGAGAAGAGTGCGGGCCCGTCCTTCGCCGATTCCATGTATGCTGCTATGCACGTGGACTTCTTGTCCTTGGCGAAGTAGTCCACGAGGGCGGCGTCGTCCACATCGCACTTGTTGCCGATGCTGACGAACGCAGAGAACCCGAGCACCTCTCGTATCGAGTGCTCTATCGCTGCCGTGCAGAAAGCCCCGCTCTGAGAGAAGAACGCGATGCTCCCCTTGTTCGGGGATGTCCTGGCGAACGAGGCGTTCATGTGAGCGTGTGGCGAGATGATGCCCAGGGAGTTCGGTCCGACCAGGCGGATGCCGTACTTCTTCGCCGTCTCGACCATCTTCGCCTCCCTGGCCCTGCCCTCCTCAGCCCCCTCTGAGAAACCCGCGGAGATGATGATTGCGGCCTTCGTCCCCTTCCTCCCTATCTGGTCCATTATGTCGGGCACGTGCTGTGCGGGGACGACGACCACGGCGAGGTCGATCTCCCCCGGGCAGTCGAGGATGCTCGGATGACACGGCATCCCGAGGATGTCCCTGTGGGACGGATTGACGAAGTGGAGTCTCCCCCTGAACCCGTCGCCGAGGAGGTTCTCGATCAGTATGTTCCCGACCTTGCCAGGCGTCGGGGTGGCCCCGATCACCGCGATGGACTTCGGCTTGAAGAAGGCGTCCAGGTCGTGCATGCGCGCCGCATCATGATATCGGGATATCAACCCTTGGGGAGCGGGCTCAGTACATGAAGTCCTCTACCCACGTCTCCCCGGTCCCGAGGTGCACCATCGGGACCTTCGCGGGGTCTGGGACCTGGTTGTGCATGCGCTGGAACGAGGTCTGGGACTGCCACGCGGACGCGTTGATGAGCTTGATCCCCCTGTAGTCCGCCGTCGCGCACTTGTGCACGTGCCCGGTGACGAAGATGTTCGGGACGGTGTCGATGACCATGTGGTCCTTCTGCTCGGGCGCGAGCGCCGTCCTCTCGCCGTAGACCGGCGCGAGGTGCCTCCTGCGGAGCATCTCCTTCATCGTGTCGATGGGCGCGGCGTAGGAGAGGTGCCTCGCCCCCGCGATGAAATCGTCGAAGCTCCTCCCGTGGTAGGCGAGGACCGTGCGTCCCTCGACGTCGAGGAGGCACGGGTTCCCCACGAACATGATGTTGGAGTCGAAGAGCGATTGGATGTCCTTGGGAAGGGCAGGCTGCGGCTCGGCCAGCCTGACCGCGTCGTGGTTCCCCGGCATCATGACGACCTTGATCCAGTCAGGGATCTGCTTCGCCATCTCGGACAGGGTCTTGTACTGCTCGTAGACGTCCTCGATGAGCAGCTCCTCCTCTTGGCCGGGGTAGATGCCGATGCCGTCGACGAGGTCTCCTGGCACGACCATGTACTTGATGTCCTTCGCTACGGCGTCCTTCCTGAGCCACTTCGTGAACCGCACCCAGTGGTCCGGAAGGAAGGTCGTGCTCCCGACGTGTATGTCGGATACGAATGCGACGATGGACTCCGAATCGTTGGGGGTCATCGCGTTGTTTATGGCCACCTCGGGCCGGATGATGTCCTTCGCGATCACGAGTTCGCCGTCCTTGCTCCGGACGCCCACGATCCCGAGCACCTCGTCCCTCAGGAAGGCCTCGTTCGCCTTCATCGTCCCCTTCATCACCAGGACCTGGATCTTGTCGTTCTCGTCCTCGAGCTCGAGCATCGTGTGGCCGTTCTTCGTGGTGTAGATGTCGTTCAGGATCCCGGCGAACCTCAGGTCGCGCTCTAGCCTCCTGACCTTCGATATCGGGAGCATGCCGGCGAGCTCCCTCCTCTTCGCGAGCATCCGCCTGAGGGAGGCGTACCTGTCGTTGAAGAGCTTGGCGAAGTCGATGACGTTGCCGACGCAGGTCGAGTCCCCAGTGATGTCCTTGAGGACTCGTATCCCCTCCCGCCCCTGGGGGGCGGGGTCGGGACCGCGCGCAGCTGCTGCTCGCGGAGCGGCCGCCGGAGCCGTCTGCACGCACGCTGCATACGTGTCGATGTCGGCCTTGGTCAGGACGAGCGGCCTGTTCGGGTCGGCTAGTATGCGCTCGACGCACGCGTCCGCGTCGGACAGGAGAGAGAGTGCCTCGGCGGCGCCTGGGTCCACCAGGATACCCTTCTCTGCCAGGACGCGGGCCGTGCTCCTGCTCATGTGCCAGAACCTAGCGCGCAGGTCTTTAATATCTTTTCGGGCATGGCTGGCTCATGGCCGAGGTACGCGTGACGACCAAGTGCCATCCGACCGAGGACCGAACGAAGGTCGTCGCAGGCATAGCCGCGATCTTCCCGGGGGCGGAGATCCGCGGGGACGCCGAGATCGAGGCCTCTGCGACCTCACTCGATCATTTCGCTGAGATGATTGCGAGGCAGCAGATCCGGGACGCGGCGCGCGCGGTTCTGAGGCGCAACATCGACGGCAACTCCACAGCGTTCACGCTGAACAAGCAGGTCGCGGCCGTTGGCAAGATATCCTTCGCGGAGGAGTCGCACCCGCTCGGGGACATCGAGGTCACGGTCGTCGACGAGGACATCGAGTCGCTCATCGATAGGATCGCCCCTTCGACGCGGCCGCCCAGGAGGAAGGAGGGATGATAGGCGTCGCGTCCCCGTCCTTCTGCCGCATACCGTTCCAGACCATGCTCGACGAGGTCTCGAAGCACTTCCGGTTGTGGGAGGTCCTCTCCGAGGGCATGCATATGCTCGGGGGCGTGAAGGACGGCATACGACACGGCCGTGACTCGCTGGGGATGAGCTTCCAGGTCCACGCACCCATGTCCGACGTGAACATAGGCAGCGTGTATGAGCCGATGAGACGGGCGTCGGTCGAGGAGGTCCGGTCGGTCATCTCCCTCTGCAGGGAGCTGGACATCCGCGTCGTCACAGTCCATCCAGGGTTCGTCAACGGGATAGCATTCCTGGACAAGTCGCAGGCGTTCGTCAAGACCGTCCAGTCGCTGAAGGAGATCGACATCGCATCGAGGGAGCATTCGGTCACGATCGCGGTGGAGAACATGCCATCCGGCATCAACGCCACCTGCACGACCGCCCAGGCGCTGTTCGAGGCCGTCGAAGGGACGGAGCTCGGGATCTGTTTCGACATGGGCCACGCCAACACGGCTGGCGAGGTCGATGCCATGCTGCGTGGCATAAGGCGCTTCAGGAACGTCCATCTCCACAACAACGATGGTCAGTGGGACCAGCACAACAGGGTCGACGACGGGACCGCGGACATCGCCAAGGTGGCAGCAGCCCTCAGGTCTTCGTACTCGGGGAACATCATCGTGGAATCGACGGACATCCCGAGCGGGGTGGAGAGCAAGAAGGTCCTGGACGGGCTCCTAGGATGAGTGCCCGCACCTCATGCAGTGGAATTTTCCCTCCGCCCATCGCGCCTGTGTGTGGCCGCAGATGGGGCACACGTAGCCACCGATTGGGACATGGCTCTGGGTCTGCCATGTCTGGGTACTTCTCTGGCCGTAGGTCGACGGCGGCGGGCCGAGCGGTTCCGACGCGCGCGCCTCTCCTGGGGCATAGGTGTATCGAAACGGCACTGGTGCCCCGACAAGCTGCGGCCGTTCCTCCAGGTACTTCTTCGCCGTGACGAACTCGAACATGCGGATTACATAGTATGCGAAGAAGACGAGTCCGAGCCCTGCCCACAGGAGGACCCCGACGACCAACGCGACTGTGAAGCCGATGGAGTCAGGGAAGACGGTCGTAGGCATGGACATGTAGTCGAAGGCGAAGTGGAGCACGATCGCCGCGGTCAGGCCATGTCTCAGGAACAGGTATCCGAACCCGAGCCCCGCGACGGCGGACGGGAAGATCTTCCACGCCCCCCAGGCGTCGTAGTGGGCCAGGCCGAACAGGCCGGCCGAGACGATGACGAGGATCGCCTCGGCTAGGCCGAGCTTGAACCCGCCGCCGAGCAGATACTTGTGTGGCTTCGGGGCCGACCGGTGCCTGAAGATGTCGATGAAGAACAGCGGCACCCCTATCAGGAGGACTCGGGCGACGAGCTCCTCCCAGACCGAGGCGTTCGCCAGGCTGAAGAGCAGCTGCCACTCGGAGTTGTCGCCCGTCGGGTCCGACGGCTCGTATCCCGTCGCCGTCATGAAGAACGCGAGGGCGAGGTCGAAGAAGAGGATGCCGAAGAAGATCCCGCAGACATCGAAGAGCGCGCTGTGGTTCCTCGATTCGGCCTTCATGGATACCTCGTCGGTGAATCCCTTGAGGCTGCTCAGGGCGACCCAGCCCACGCTGGCGATGATCGCTGCCACTATGAGCAGGTAGTATGTCTCGAGGGCGGTTTCGGTGATCGAGAAGAGGGGCGTGAGCAACGGGAGGAGCGCGTAGAGGGTGTAGTGGTAGTTGCCGATCACCGGCAGGACTATCCCCACACCGTAGACCAGGACCCCTACGGTCACAAGGAGATACGCGACATAGGTCAGCATGAGGGCCGCCATGACCCCCTTCACGACGACGCGCCACGACGCTCTCTTGCGCGGCTGGGCGACCATGTGCGGTTGCCACGCGTAGGATGGCACAGGCGGCACGCCGGGGACATTGGCCGTCCATCCGTCCGGCCGCCTCATCGACGGCTTGATGGACCCGCAGTTGGGGCAGAACCTGCCTCTTCCTGGTATGCGTGCCCCGCATGCGGTGCAGAACTCGTCCGGTGGCTCTGGTTGAGAACCATCCATCACGCCACGCGTTACACTCAGCACGATATATTACACTATCGTGAGCCTGGTCTTGTCCGTTGTGACGCATGTCACCGCCCCGTCGTCAGTCCCCGGCTCCGCCATCGAGCCGGGCGGCGACTCGACGAACATTTAAATCGAATCAGAATATTAGTGGGCCGCCTACTCCTTGGAGGCACACCAAATGGATGATGACAAAGAAGCAAGGGTACGTTTTGAGACACTGAGTGCAGAGAAGATTCCCTTTGGAAAGAACAATTTCTTGGAGGTCGCAAGGAAGAAGGCGATCACGGAGGAGGGCAACGCCGAGTTCATATCCGTGTCCAGGGGTTACTTCCTGCCCGACGGCAGCGAGAAGTACAAGAAGTCCATCACGATCCCCGACGACCCGAGCATCAAGGCCTTCGTCACCGAGAAAATCAACAAGCTCTGATCGCGCATCGGAGCGCCGTGTCCGCGGCATCGGGTGGTGGCCGCGCGATGGATCGGTCAGGATTCACTCATCCAGAGGATTTCTTCTCGATGAGCATCTCGAGGTAGGTCCTCGGCTCGCCGCGTTCTAGCCCCAGCTGCTCCTGGGCCATCGAGATGAGCACCTCCGCCCTCTGCGGTTCCTCGGTTATGAGCTCGAGCTCGATGAACTGGCCGAGCCCTTCCACCTCGTCCACCTCGACCCTGAGCTTGTCGAGGACATAGGTCGTCCTCCTCTTGGAGACGACGTGCCTCTCCTGGAACCCGAGCCGCTCCACTATCCTCTGCGCTGCGAGCGGGTCTCCGACCGCGACGGTGATCTCCTCGCGAGCCTTCGTGTGTTCCATTCGCATCCTCGGGCCCTTGTAGGTGAGCTCCGCCGTCCCGTCCCTCTTCCTGAGCCTGAGCGCCTCGTCAGTCTTGCCGAAGTCCTTGTTCGGATGTGCGAAGTAGACGTCCTCCATTGCCCCCTCGGAGACCTTCTTCGCCCCCAACCGGAGGAGCGCCTTCTCGACCTTGTCGTTCCCGGGCGACCAGAACTTGGACTCTACCTCTATCACGCCATCCAGTAGCGGCTGGAGGTAGATTAAGCTGTCCGGAGCTTTGCTGGCACCGTCAGGGACCTGTACCAAAAGGTATAAGTCCCGACTTATCGATTGAAGCCTCCCCCGTGTGGTGAAGGTGGACCGTATGGAGCAAACTGAGAGGGCCATTAAGTTCCGGAAAGAGGAACTAGTCGAGATGAAGAAGCTGTACGAGACCGTCATGACCTTCGCCTCCCATGGCATGTTCTACAGGACAGGTAGGATCATGGGCGACCGACTCGTCAGGACCATAGGCACCGACCTGGGCCGAATCCGGGACGCCCTCATCAAGGAGGGGTGGGTCACGGACATCCTGTTCGAGGGCTCTGTCATCACCGTCACCGGCTCGATAGAGGTGAGCAGTTCCGACTCACCTACATGCCACATGCTCAGAGGCGTGCTCGCCAAGGTCTTCGAGGAGAGGACGGGCAAGGACGTCTACTGCCATGAGCGGAAGTGCGTCTCCAAGGGCGACGACAAGTGCGTCTTCGTCATCGACACGGAGGTGCTGTGATGGTCAGGAAGACGACGGGCATACCAGGCCTGGACGGCATGCTCCAGGGAGGGTTCCCGTTCCCGTGCGCGGTCCTCGTCGCCGGCGAACCCGGCACGGGGAAGACGACCTTCGCGGTCCAGAGCCTCTTCCACGGGGCCCACCAGGGCGAGAAGGGCCTGTACATCACCGCGCTGTCGGAGCCGCAATGGCTCGTGCAGAAGTTCCTGTCCTCGTTCACGTTCTACGACCAGCAGATGGTCGAGAAGGGGCTGGTCAACTTCGTCGACATCGGGCCCACACTCACCAAGAACCCCGGCGACATGCTCGCGACCATCAAGAAGAAGATCGAGTCCTACCAGCCGCAGAGGATAATCATCGACCCGATAACGCCTATGACGGACATGCTCCAGTGGAGGGGCGAGACGCGTGAGTTCATGCACGAGCTCTTCGCGTACCTCAAGGCGTTCAACTGCCTGGCCATCATAACGGCCGAGCTGTCGTACGACGACATCTCACACAGCCAGGAATCGTACATGGTCGATGGTGTCGTGCTCCTCTCCTATCCGGAGGAGGAGAAGGTCAGACGCAAGTTCCTCGAGGTCCTCAAGATGAGGGGGACCAAGCACACGACGGGCAGGCAGCTGATCGACATCACCGACGAAGGCCTCGCGGTCCAGGCGGGCCTAAGGTAGTACATCTCATGAACGGCGACGAGGAGGCTCCTCTCAGGAAGGGCAGCTCATACCTGTTCACCGAGAAGGGCGTGATGCGGGCCTACGAGGCGTTCAAGAAGCTCCTCGCGGAGGGCAGACGAGGCCTCGTGATAACTCGGACGCACCCTACTCGCGTCCAACAGCTGTACAGCTTGGACTGCCCTGTCATGTGGGTGGCGAAGAACATCAGGGAGGCGTCGGGCGTCATGAGCCTCGAGCCGACCAGGCTCATGAAGATACACGGCACCATCTCCGACTTCATCAAGGCGAACCCGGGCGCCGTCGTCCTCCTCGACGGGCTCGAGTACCTGATCACGGAGAACGGCTTCGGGACGGTCATGAAGGCCATCCAGCTCACCAACGAGGAGGTCGCCATGAACGGCGCGTTCCTCCTGGTCCCCGTGGACCCGAGGACCCTCGAGACCCAGCAGCTCGGCTACCTGGAGCGGGAGTTCTCACTTCCGGACGAGAGCAGACGAGGGCCGTCGTGAGCTCGCCCATCCCTGCCGGCTTTTTCTAGGCGCACAGCGTTCATCCACCCCGATGACGGCAGCTAGGTCGCTCGGACTCGTCCACGTGATCACGGGCCCGGGCAAGGGCAAGACCACCGCGGCCTTCGGCCTCGCGATGAGGGCGGCGGGCCACGGCCTGAGGGTCTGCGTCATACAGTTCATGAAGACCGGCCAATCGACCGGGGAGTTCTCGTCGGCGGAGCGCCTCGGGATCAGGATCGTGCAGTTCGGGACCGGGAGGTTCATCGGCAAAGCGGGGCCGACAATGGATGACAGGGCCGCCGCCGCCGAGGCGATGGCGGAGGCCCGCAGGCTCCTGTCGTCGGGCGAGTGCGACCTCCTGGTGCTCGACGAGGTCAACACGGCGGTCCACTTCGGGATCGTCACGGCCGATGCGGTCCTCGAGGCCGTGCGGTCCCGGCGCCAGGGGGTCGAGGTCGTCCTCACGGGCAGGAACGCCCCGACGGAGTTCATCGAGGCGGCTGACTACGTGTCGTCCATAGACAACGTGAAACATCCATATGAGAAGGGACAGAACGCGCGCGAGGGAATCGAATGGTGACGCCTAGCGCTTCCTGTCCTTGAGCAGGAGGAGGTACTTTACCTCCTCGGAGGTGAAGACCGTGTTCTTCTTCAGCGCCGCGGAGTCCCCCTCCCTGAGCATGCGCAGCGCCATCGGCTGGCCGCGGGTCATCCTGAAGACCCTCATGAACGACTCCCGGTCTATCCGCTCGTTCCCGAGGAGCCTCATGGCGCTCTTCTCGTCGAGCCCCTTCACCCGCAGCACCTCCACGGCCCCAGCGTCGACATGCCTCTTGTGGTAGAACCAGTCGTAGGCCGGCATCTCTTCCCTCGCCGTGACCAGGATCTTGGTCCCGCCGGGGGAGTCGACGATCGAGCCGAAGAACTCCACGACCTCCTCGCTCATCGAGAAGTAGTCGTCGAACACTATGAGCGCGTCAGGGAGGTCGAGGGCGTCGGGCGCCTTCTCGGCCTTGGGGTCCACCTCAGGTCCCTCACGGTCGTCTTCGATGAGAGCGTGACCCAGAGGGCGTCGACGTCCTCTTGCTCGTCGACGAACCTCCGCGCGAGCGCGGTGGCGCCGAAGCCCTTGCTCGCGAGGATGACCGCCACCCTCGCGTCCGAGTCCATGAACCCCTCAAGGCGGCCCAGCTCATCGTCGCGGCCGAAGAACTCCTCCGATGCGGGCGCGTCATCGAGCGCGCGCACGCGCGCGCGCCTCTTCTCGTCGATAGTGACGATGCCGTCCTTCATCCGGGAGACCGCGGTCAAGGCCCGCCTCTTGCCGAGTGCCTCCTCGATCTGCCGCCCCGTCATCGTGACGGTCTTGTCGCCCGACAGTACAGGGAAGTCGGTCTCGACCAACTCGGCCCACAGCTTTTCCGCCCTCCGCAGGCCCTCGGAGGTCACCACATACACGCTCATGCGGCGCTCGTGCCCCGCCACGCGCCCCTGCTGCTCCTCTGCGAGCCCGTCCTTCATCAGGTTCCTGACCGCCCTCGGGACATGGGTCCTGGAGATCCCTACCGCGGCGGCTATCCCCGCCTGAGTCGCTTCCTGCGGGTGGGTCTCCGGAAGAACGTCTGACGCGAACCGGGAGAGATGGAGCAGCACCCGGTCGTTGACGCTGAGCTGGCCTGACTCGGGCATGTCGTTGCACAATGCCCCTGTGCTTATATAACCGTGGTGGCTCCCCTCGTGCGCGCGCACGCGTTCCATGCGGGGAGCCAGGCATCTGATTGTCTCGGCTGGTAGTTGGTAATGACCGCAACACGTTTAAATACGGTCCTAGCCGATTTGAAGCTAGATTCCGAGAGCATTCTCTCCTACCCCCGGAGGACGGAACGACATGAAGTTCGAGCTTCGTAAGAGGAAGGATTGGAACGAGAGCGCCGTGTCCGAAATCGTCGGCAACATACTGATTCTGATGATCACAGTAGTGCTTTTCAGCGGGATCATGGGCTTCGTCAGTCAGATGCCCGTGCCGCAGCAGGTCACGAAGGCGGACTTCTCCGCGGGAATAACGTTCAACACGGCGGGGACCGAAGCGGACCTGACACTGACGCACGCCGGCGGCGACTCGCTGAACCCGCAGCACACCCTCATCCTCTGGGAGGTCGACTCGGTGACGTACAGCCAGAAGCTGTTCAACGACACCAGCTTCACCAACGACAGGTGGACCATGGGGGTAGACTGGACAAGGCACCTGACTGGACTCACATACTCAAGCTCGATATACGTGACGGTATACGACCTCGACAAGAACTCTGCCATCTGGATGGGCCAGGTGAGCGGCGGCACAACGGGCACGCCCCCGAGCATCCTGCAGAGGTACGCCGATTCCAACCCGATAACGCCGAGCGTCGACCCGATCAAGCAGTACGACGACTTCACCCTCTTCGTCAAGATCATCGACCTCGACGGGGACCTCGACACGACGGACGGTGTATGGGTCGATTCCACATCCATCATCAACGGAACCGCCCATGACACACCTGACCGTAGCGCCGGCGGATGGTACGAGTGGGACTTCACCGACGTGGCCAACTCGATAGAGGACGTCGACGGAAAGGTGATCGTCATCCACGCCGAGGACGAGGCCAACCACGCATCCGTCGCGAGCTTCGTTGTCTCGGTCATAGTCCTCCCAACGAACACCGATGTCAACTGGTATGAGACCGAGCAGAGCGTCGGAGAGAGCGGCCTTCCTGCGTACCTGTCGTGGATAAGCCAGCGGCAGGGGTTCGGCGTGTACAAGGAGAACCTGTCCGCACCGGGGACCGCCAACATCAGTCTGCCGAGCACATCCTTCATCCAGGGGGAGAAGGTGTTCGTGAGGGTCGGTAGCCTCGACATGAGCAACGTCTTCGGCGCGAACACACTGACCCTGACAGACACCAGGACCGGCTACAGTTCCACCTCCTACGCCGACTTCATACTGTCGAGCACTGAGGGCGATCCGTTCTACGCATACTCTGCAGGCGGTAACGCCTTCGTCTACGAGGCCAAGTTCAACACCACCGACCTCGCCCCCAGCTCCTATGCGATGCACATCGAACTCATGAGCGGGAGCACGAGCGCCTATGTGTTCCAGATAGACCAGATCATAACCATAAGCGCGGAGGATTCTCCGATCTCCTTCATCCCGGCAGTATGGCTGTTCAACGGTGTGGGTGAGGAATGGGGTACGAAGACGTCCCCCTTCGTGGTGTCGGGCGCGACCTACTATGCATATGTCAACCTGTATGTCCAGGACACAGGCAGCACGTCCGACGTGAGGATCGAGGATGTCAGGATCGTCGACATGTCCGGCAGCCCGAAGCTGAACGGCGCGGTCCCCTCCGGCACGATGATCTCGTCCGTGTCGGTCAACAACACGGAGACCCCCGCGAACGCTTACACATTCAGGATCGATCTCAGGGTCAACAACCAGGACCAGTGGCTCCAGGGAACGAATGCCTACACCCTGTTCATCTCCAGGTTCGTCGACGCCAACGAGGGCGAGTACTCGATATCGAAGCAGATATACATCGAGGCCTCCCTGAACAAGGCGGACTTCATAATGGGGACACTTGGCATGTACGCATCCCAGTCCTCGGGGAGCGGGTCCGCGAACTTCCAGCCGCCGCAGTACCTGTTCTACGTCGAGAACAACAACTTCTTCACGATGAGGACCCTGTTCGACTATTCGAACTCGCCCGGCTCGACCCTCGACTACTGGGTCACTGCCCTCGCGACGGGTGACCTCGATGGCGACGGCGACAAGGACCTGCTCATGGGTCAGTACTACAGCAACTATCTCTACTACTTCGAGAACAGCATGAACACCTACGGTTCGTGGCAGGAGGGGTCGGTCCTCACACGCCCCGACGGGAACACCACCAGGATCGAATGGATAAGCACCGGGGATGTGAACGGGGACGGCGACACCGACTTCGCCTACTCCACCTCCGGGCACAGGGTCGTCATCTACAACAACACCTACGGCTCCAAAGGGGTACTGTTCCCCAAGACGTGGAACGCCACTAACGACGGCATAAGGAAGATCGTGCTCCAGGACATGACCAGGGACGGGAAGGCCGACCTGATAGTCCTCGCCGAGGGCAGGGTCGAGGTATATGACCTCAAGGACTGGTCGATATACGCCAAGGCGACGGTACCAGGGTCGGACATTGCCGCCACCCTGCGCAACATCGAGGATTTCGACATATATGATGTCAACGGCGACGAGTACCCGGACATACTGACCACTGCTCCGTACCCTGCGTATGTCTCAGGTAGCACGTCCGGCAAGGTCCACTCCACGATAAGCGGCGTCTGGGTCAACAACTACACGGCATCGACGAGCCCTGTCGTGAAGACTCTGAACGCGGATGTCTCGGTATGCGTCAAGGGTTCGATAGTGGCGGCAACGGTAGCTGCCACCACGGCCAACGATGGCACGTACGTGAGCATAGCGGAGAACGCCACGGGGACCGCCTATGACACATCCCCGCTCGGAGCGGTCGACTACAGGTTCCAGTTCCAGACGCTGGCGGTCACGCAGGACCAGGAGCTGAGGATAAAGGCGAAGGTCAAGACCGGTCACGAAGAGAGCTTCTACCTGTGGTATTCGATACAGAGTGCCACCCCTGCGGCCGCCACGGTCTGGACCCCGCTGTTGACCTTGAACAGCGAGACCTTCACGGAATACGCCATCCAGCTCCCGTCCACCGTGTCCGGGAAAGCCCTCCTGATACGGTTCACGGACTCCAGCGACGCGACTTCCAGCGCGGCCTTCGTCGATCAGTTGGACATCGACTTCATCGGCGTGTACACATCGATCTTCGGCGGCTACATGACCACGAGGTATCAGCCGGTTCCGCACACGACCGATAATGCTTTCACGGCGGTCAGGGCAGGCGACCTCGACGGGGATGCCTACATCGAGACTGTTGTGGCGAAGAACACCAAGTGGGTGGCATACGAGAACACGACCGCTAGCACCCTATGGAATGGCACGAACGCTGGCATGTACGTCGAGGGGTCGACCAAGGGCGCCCCTTCGACATCCATCGCCGCTTTCCTCGCCTATGTCTCCCCGACCCTCTTCGAGGTGACCGACATCAACGGTGATGGATACGACGACGTCATCCTATGCAACTACACCATCGACTCGGACATCATCTCGCAGGTCGGGATATGGGTCAACCTGATGAACGCGAAATGGTTCGTCGAGGCGAAGGACCTGACGGACATGTTCTCCCCGGACGACGTGAAGGGCGGACTGACCTGGCTGGTGGTGTCCGACCTGACCGAGGGCGAGTAGGCTCTCAAACCTCAGAAAACCGGCGGCTGGTCGGGCCGCCTCGTTCACTCCTTTTCCTTCAGCGATGAGGCGACCTCGCCGGCCCTCTCGAGCTCGACGACCGCCAGGAGTCCTCTCGACCCCTTCGCGGCGG
>JALOTO010000018.1 GCA_025457845.1 Thermoplasmata archaeon
GTACGAGTAGAGAGCCCAGACGATGTTCCCTGACCCCGCCTTCCCAGGGACCAGGGTGATCTTGCTGTCGGAGGCGGCGGCCTGTTGGTTCAGCAGGTTGCCGCGGTCAGTCCATGTCCCTGATATGTCTCTCACGTTCGGGCTCTGGTAGGCCCGGAGTTGGTACCGGACCAGCGTCTGGTGCACGTTCGAAGTGCCCGCGACCCATACATATCCGTCCGAGTCCAGGCAGATTGATGAGTTCTTGTAGCTGCAGGCGTAGGTGGAGATGGAGAGGCTCGCCTCCGTGCCCCACGAGATAGTCGCAGTCGACGGGGTGACCGTGCCCTTCCTGATAGTCACATAGGTGGACTTCGTGGCGCTGTCGCCGACGACGTAGACCGCGTTGTTCGCCGAGTCGTACCAGAGGGTCGCCCGGAGGATGCCCGATGTCGAGAACACCGAACCCCTCGACGTCCAGGTCGCGCCGCCGTCGGAGCTGTATTCGTAGATGGTGTTCGTCCCGCTGTAGTACAGGCTCCAGAAGTTCGTCCCGTCGTAGAAGAGCTTCCTCTGGTTCGAGGTCGCGGTGGCGAAAGAGGATGTCGAGGATGAGTCGACGGCCCACCCGCGGGCACTGGCGGACAGGGATATCCCCCCGGTCAGGGCGAGCATGGTCGCGTCGTCAAGCGCGACGAAGTCGCCTGACTTGGTCCAGTCGGTGGTCTGGATGATGAAGTCGATGTCGGATGAGCCGTCGATGGCCGAGGACAGGACCCCTACCTCCATGCGGGAGGCGTCTATCTCCACGCTCACGTCGTCGTCGGTGACCG
This sequence comes from Thermoplasmata archaeon, assembly GCA_025457845.1. The sequence goes on from JALOTO010000018.1 coordinate 813, forward strand.
TCCACGCCGAATCAACGAAGGTGGAGATGGTCGCCGATGTCACACGGCATGACAGGCCCCGGATCTCTATCCTCTGGTCCGCTCCGATGACCTTGGTATCGACGGAGACGAGCATGCCAGTGTCGCTGGACATGTCGCTGTCGATGAAGATGTAGGTCAGATCCTCGGCGGTCTTCCTGGTGGGGATGAACACGCCGCCGTCCCCCGCGACAGGCTTGCTCCTCAGGACCGGGATGTAGGACCCGCTGCAGATCCCGCCCTCGACGCTGAGGAAGAAGGACGATGACACGGATGTGTTGAAGACGCCGACCTCGTCCACGTCTATGTCAGGGTTGGAGACGGGCGCCGAGTCCGCATCCGTCGCAGTGCGTCCGTACCAGTCTCCGAACGCCCCGTCTATCTCGACCGCGGAAGGCGCGGAGCCGACATAGGCCCTCAACGGGTGGCCGACCACGGTTACGCCCGCGAAAGAGGATTCGATCCCAGCTTCATCGATGTAAGCGGACACGAAGCCTCCAGAGGCGACCGATGATGTGTCACCTGCGACCTGGACGGTCCTCGTCTCCCCGGCCGCAAGGGTGAAATCCTCTATCACGGAGAGCCCGGTCAGGCCGCCCTCGACCTGCACCGCGACGCCCGTCACGGACCCGCCTGTGCCATCACAGGTGAATGAGAGCGTGAGGAGTGGGGTGTCCGCCCCGGATGGGAGTATCCCCGAGAGCGGGGCTTGAGACGATATCCCCTGAGTGACGATGAGCACACCGCCGTCCGCTGGGACACAGCTGCTGGCCGCGCGCCCGTCCAGCTGGTCCTGGGACACCAGGAGGAACCTCGCGTCATCGGCCGGCTCGACGCCTATGTCCCCCACGGCCTCAAGCTGGTCACCCTCCAGGCGGCTCGGCGCCGACCCGATGGAATCCCACGAGTTCCAGTCCAGCATGTCGTCGTCATCCGGCGAATATGCCTCCACCGCGGACGATTGGACGGTGCCGTTCCATCCGTCGAGTTCGATCATGTAATCTGCCCCGAGGTCGCCCGCGACATAACCAGTCGCAGGGTCGCCGTCGGAGTCGATGAACAGGAAGATGCTCTCCACGGAGGTGCTCGGGAAGATGGCCCCTCCGGCAGACACGTACAGGAAGACCTCGGTGCGGTGCACCGCGACCGACCATTCGTCTATGGTGGTTATTGGGTCATCCTCGAGGGTGGAGACGGAGTACGCCGGGAGGTCCTGCCATTCCCCGAAGTCGCCGTCGACCTCGTACGGGTCGGATTCCCTGTAGTAGGAGAGGTAGACGAAGGTCGGGACTATGATGACGAGGGCCACGAGGACCGCGAGGAATTTCCACTTGACCAGGATCGATGAGCCGCGCCTGGTCTGTCTGCCTGGCCTGGCCCCGGCGGATGTGCCGTTGACCATGCCCGACCCGTTGACCATGCCGGTTCCGTTTATCATGCCGGTCCCGTTCACGAGCCCGGTCCCGTTGACCGCGCCCCTGCCGTTCACGAACCCCTTGGGGGCGGAAGGCGCGCTGGCCGGTATCCTGGTCACTATGCCCGGGCCCTTCACGGGGGCTGAGGGCGGTATCGGCCTCTCGAGCGGCTTGGCAAGGACATCCTCTGCTTCCGGCTCGGCGTCCTCGCCTTCGGTGGAGAACGAGACATGGCACTTGGGGCAGGACCTCGCCCCCTCGACGACCTTGGCCCCGCAGTCGGGGCACTCCACCATGGATTCCTCGGATGCGAGCTTCATGCCGCACCTAGGGCACTTCCCCTCGCCGCCTGCGAGGTCGAGGCCGCAGGCAGGGCAGCTGACCTTTATGTCCGGGAGCGGCTTGTTGGGAATCTCGGCCTGGACCATGTCCCTGGACTTGCGCTCCTTCTCGATCCTGTGCATCAGGCGCCTCTCGATGACCTTGTCGAGCTCGCGCCTCGTGTTCACGCGGTCCATCTTGGTCGAGCACTTGGGGCATCGATCCATGTCCGCGGACACCATGCTGCCGCACAGCGGGCAACGTACTCCGTTCTCATCACTCACGATCTCTGACCTCGGGGTGTCATAACAGGTGCGCACATTGCGCCCCGCAAGCTCCGGTGCAGGCCCATCCGATGTGCCAACCAGGCTGACATAATTAGGGCATCCGAGGATAATAAAGCTATCTGGCACACACGCCAGTAGTGCGAAGATGGAGGGAAAAACGCACGTCCAGCATCGCTGTCTGACAGCTGGCCAGCCAGAGCAGAAACCCAAAATGTATTTATATCACCCATCCAGTGGCAAGAACAGGTGAGGATGCAATGGTGTGGACCGGCCCGCTCGTCAAGAAGGATGAATTCAGGTTCGAGATCCCGCGGTCCTTCAAGAAGTGCATGTCGACCTCGGCCGTGATCTACGCCGACGACAAGCTCATGGAGTCCGTCAAGGCCGACAACGCCCCCGAGCAGGCCGCGAACGTCGCATGTCTGCCGGGCATCGTCGGCAACTCCCTCGCCATGCCCGACATCCACTGGGGATACGGCTTCCCCATCGGAGGGGTCGCGGCGTTCGACGACGAGAAGGGAGTGATCTCGCCGGGTGGAATCGGGTACGACGTAAACTGCGGGGTCAAGCTCGTCAGGACCGACCTCACCTTCAAGGACATCGACAAGGACGTCAAACGGCTCATCGACACGATCTACGAGAACGTCCCGTCCGGGGTCGGCGAGAAGGGCAAGATCCGCCTCTCCGTCAAGGAGGTCGACGAGGTCCTGGAGGGCGGGGCGAGATGGGCCGTCGAGCACGGTTACGGTTGGAAGGATGACCTCGACTCCAGCGAGGAGGAGGGGTGCATGAAGACCGCCGACTCCTCCGCCGTGGACGCCAAGGCCAAGCAGAGGGGGGCGCCCCAGCTCGGGACGCTCGGAGGAGGGAACCACTTCCTGGAGGTGCAGAGGGTCGAGAGGATATTCGACCCCGTGGCCGCGAAGGCCTTCGGCATCGATGCGGTCGACCAGATAGTGGTGAGCATCCACTCTGGCTCCAGGGGATGCGGGCATCAGATCGCGAGCGACTACATCAGGGTCATGGAGGGGGCGCTGCGCAGGTATGGCATCGAGGTCCCCGACAGGCAGCTCGCATGCGCCCCGGTCGGCTCCGAGGAGGGACGGAGGTGCTTCGCTGCTATGAGCGCGGCGGCCAACTACGCATGGGCCAACAGGCAGCTGATACTCCACTGGGTCCGCGAGTCCTTCGAGCAGACGCTCGGCCGCAAGGCCGAGGAGATGGGGATGAGATGCGTCTACGACGTGGCGCACAACATCTGCAAGCTCGAGGAGCACGAGGTCGAGGGGAGGCGCAGGAAGCTCTACGTCCACAGGAAAGGGGCGACCAGGGCGTTCGATTCATCCAGGACCGAGGTGCCCCAGAAGTACAGGGCGGTCGGGCAGCCGGTCCTCATCCCAGGGGACATGGGGACGGCCAGCTACGTCCTCGTCGGCACGGCCGGGGCCATGAAGGAGACATTCGGGTCGACATGCCACGGCGCGGGCCGGCTCATGTCCAGGTCGTCGGCGACGAGGAAGTACTCCGCCAACGAGGTCGTGAGCCTGCTCCACGGAAGGGGCATATACATAAGGGCCGCGTCGAAGGACGGCATAGTCGAGGAGGCGCCTGGCGCCTACAAGGACGTGGACCAGGTGGTGGGCGTCGCCCACGGCGCAGGTATATCGAGGATGGTCGCCAGGCTCAAGCCCATAGGCGTGATGAAGGGCTAGAGCCCGAGCACGCGGGCGGACGCGCGGGCGACGCGCTCGCGCTCCTTGGCCGGGCAGGCGACGAGCACGGCCCATTCGTGGACCCGCCTTGACTGGAGCGATGCGGCTATCGGGCTTATCCGAGGGAGCAGACGGATCCTGTCCCCGTCGAGTATCCTCACGTCCATCAGAGTCATCCTGGGCTCCGAGACCGGGAGCTCGTAGGAGGGGACATCCACTATGACCTGCCCAGGGTCCACACCGGCCCTCCTGGCGATGTCCGCCTCCAGGGCGCGCCTCCTGCTTATCGGGCCGAACGAATCCAGCGCCTTCCAGTCGCCCTCCTCGACGTCGCTCGCGTGGACGGCATAGGCCTTCTTGAACAGCCGCCTGTATTTGATCAGGGTCGCGATCTCCTCGAAGTATCCGCCCTTGGTCACGAGGTGACCTAGGAGCCCCGCGTCCGTCATCAGGTGGATGGTGGCCGTCTCATCGGGCCCGAGGGTCTCGACGGCCTTGGCGAGCATGAGCTCCGATATCCTCACTGTCTTGTGGAAGTAGACGGATGTGAACATCAGTGCGCGGGCGACGAGCATCCCCTCGACGGCGCTGAGCCCGCCCTTCTCTATCACCAGGTCGCCGTTGAACACGGAGAAGGTGGAGAGCAGCCTGTCGAGGTCGATCGCCCCGAGAGCGACACCGGTGTAGTGCGCATCCCGGACCAGGTAGTCGAGCTGGTCCGCGTCGACCGTGCCGCTGACTATCTGCGAGAGATAGCGCTTCCCGTTGAAGTGCGCCTGCCCCTTCACGCGCGCCAGGGTGCGCTGGGAACCCCTCTCCGGGGCCCTCTTCTCGAGCAGCCGGGCGACCTCCTTCGGGGACACGCCTGCCGACTCGAGGACCTCCGGGACGGACCTGGCGGTCCCCAGGATCCCCCTCTCCCGGTCTGTGAGGACCGCGTCCTCACCTAGTATGATGCGGCGCGAGATGTCGGCATGGTCTATGCCCATGCCGTCGTGGAGCACCATCTCGAACGTGTGCGAGTACGGGAGGTGGCCTATGTCGTGGAGGAGCGCGGCGCACTGGACCATGGCCGACTCCTCGGCGTCCAGCCTGAGGGAGTCGACGATCCTCTTCGCCACCGAGTAGGTCCCGAGCGAGTGCTCGAGCCGGGTGTGGTTCGCCCCGGGATAGACGAGGTACGCCAGGCCCAGCTGGTGCACGCCGTTCAGGCGCTGCAGCTCCGGCGTGTCGAGCAGGGGGAGGACGGCGCCCTCCGCGCGTATCCCCCCGTGCACCGAATCCTGGATGAACTTGTGGCCTCCCACGGCCTTTGGGACGACTTCACGGGATATAATTGTTGAGTAGGGGAGGGGGAGGGCGGAATCGGGCACGACATTATTAGACATGATAACAATGACCAAATGCTTTTAAAAGGCACCGTCAATGCGAAGTTGTCACCCTTCAGGAGGACCCCCCATGGAATCCGTGATGAGCACCGGCGACGAGAGGATACAGACGTTCATCGATGGCTTCGACAGCAAGATAGGCGGGGGCATCAAGAAGGGCCACGTCGTCCTCCTCGCTGGCACCCCAGGCACGATGAAGTCTTCCATCGCCCTGAGCCTCCTCTACAACAACGTGAAGAAGAAGGGCGTCAACGTCCTGTACATCAGCATAGAGGAGAGCAAGGAGAGCCTGATCACGGCCATGGACCAGCTGGGCATAGGCACAATCGACGAGAACAAGTTCTTCATAGTCGACATCGGCAGGCTCAGGCTCGAGCACACGGATGCCGATGTCGGGCGGGACTGGTTCAAGATCCTCAAGGAGTACCTCAGGAAGAAGGTGGAGAACGAGGGCGTCGAGATCGTCGTCGTGGACTCCCTGACGGCCATCTACTCCCTAGCGAACATAACCAACCCCCGACAGGAGCTGTTCCACTTCTTCGGATTCCTGAAGAGGCTCGGCGTGACGACGTTCCTGATATCCGAGACCCAGGTCAACGGGAGCGCCTTCGGGCCCTACCACGAGGACTACCTGGCGGACGGGACCATACTCCTGCGGTTCGTCGACGTCGGGGAGACGGATGTCCAGCTGCGCATAAGGGCCGTGAAGATGAGGCACTCGAAGATACACCACGGCTACCTGACCCTCATCTACCGCGACGGGCAGTTCATGGCGACCACCCCGATAGCGGAGTAGGCCGAAGGGCCGGCAGAGCCCACGCTGGAGCTCTCATCATTTCGGGAACCGCTGCAGGCTCAGAAGCCGCCCTTGATCTTGTTCCGGTCGATCTTGACTTCCCTGGGGGTCACCATGAGCAGGTTCTTGCCGACGCCTGCGACGTCGCCGTTGACGTCCCTGGCCACGTTCTTGAGCTCGGCGGTCACCCGCTTCATCGTGAGGTCGTCGTTCGCGATGGATGTGTAGTCCACCACGACGATGTTCCCTGCGTAGACCTGGTTCGTCAATGACGCTAGGTCCTCGTACCTGAACATCTCGCCGACCTTGACTACGGTCTTGGCGCCCTCTGTACCCATCAGGTCCTCGTCCTCGAAGACCATGTCGGTCAGATCGATGTACTGCTCTGCGCTGGACGCTTCCCGGGGCTCAGCATCCTGACCCGCGGCGAAGGGCTTCTTCTTGAGAATCGTCACCGTGCATCCCTCAGCCGAGTAATAATCTTGGTCAGATATAAAAGCTAGTGCGCTTCCTCCTCCGGTTCTTCCTCATCATCCTCGTCCAATTGCCAGATGCGGTCCCCCACGTGGTGTACGGAGGCTATCGACTTGCCCTTCTCCCTCCGCATGAGGGCCTCCCCGGACATCAGCGCCTTCCCGATCGCGAGAGGGCGCTTGTTCCGGACATCCCTTATCCAAACGAGGTCCCCCTCGGCTATGCCAGCATCCGCCTCGACTATCCCGGGGCCCATGACGTCCGCCCCGTTGGCGACGAACTTGACCGCGCCCATGTCGACGGTGACGAACCGCTTGGTCGCGCTGTACTTCAGGAACCCCCGGACCGTGAGGAAAGGCGTCCCGTCGTCGAAGACCAGGGCCCGTATCTCGCCATCGACGTACACGACGTAGAAGCCGGGACCCTCGGCCATGTCGACCGTGGCCGTCTCGTCGAACACCTTCGCCCCCAGAGACCCCTCCAGCCGCTCCGCCATCGAGCGGATCTCCTTCTGCCTGAGCCTGTGCCTGTTCCTCAGCCTGATGTCAGTCATCCGACCTTCCCCTCGTCGTCGACCTCGTCGACGGATGCTAGCATATGAGACCGCCTCCGCGACATGCTCCGTCTGGCGGCCTCCGCCCTCTTCGTCTCGCCCATCGCCTCGTAGGCGATGGACATGACCATGAACGGGTCCGGCTCGCCGGGGGAAATCCCCGACGCGAGCGTCGCCGCCCTCAGGGCATCCTTGTACCTGCGGCGCTCCATCTGGACCCTCGCAAGGCCGAGCGCAGACCGATAGTCGGACGGGCTCCGCTCCAGAGCCAATGAGTACGCCTCGGCAGCTCCCTCGGCGTCTCCCTTCGCCTCGAGCAGCTCGCCCCTCAATGAGGAGACATCGTGACCTGTGTCATCCTGGGATATCGCCCCCAGGATCGCGAGCGCGCCGTCGACGTCGCCCGATGCGGACGCCGCCTCCGCCCTGAGGAGCACGGACCGCGGCGGTTCAGGCTCGCCCTTTGGGCCCTCCGCCAGGGCACGCGCGGCATCCGTCATACCGCATGATATCAACCGTTCGGCGGCCATCGCCTTGACGTCGTGCCAGTCCGAGGCCTGAATGGCCCCCATGACGTCATCGGGGATGCATTCCAGCGAAAGCACGCCTGAGAGTCTCACAGCGGCAGCGGCCCCCGACTTCGAGAGCTTCCCTGCCCTGGCGATCATCGTCAACGCGTCGAGCGCCTCCTTGTACCGCCCCAGCCGCTCAAGGACGGACGCCCTCCTGTGGGCGGCATCCACCTCCGCGGCCGTCACCAGCCCGTTCACGCCGTTGCACTCGAGGGCCCGTTCGCGTGACCTCCTGGCCCCGTCGAGGTCCCCTATGGAGGCGAGGATGTCACCGCGGTCCGACCACCCCTCGTCGTAGGACGGGTTGATCTCGAGGGCCTCCTCGATGGACAGCAGGGCCTCGTCGAGCCGACCGAGCTGGGCGGCGATCCTGGACCGGGCCTTCCATGCGTCGTCGTACCCGGGGTTGAGGTCGAGCGATTCGACGACGAGGTCGTAGCCCTCGTCCGGCCTGCCTGTCGCCGCGAGGCAGACGCCCTTGGCGTACATCGCGTAGTCGAAGTCCGGCCGTATCTCCAGGGACCGGTCGTGATAGGGTATCGCCTCCGCGAACATCCCCATCCTCTCGAACGCGTTCCCGATGTTGTTCCACGCGATCTCGTAGTCCGGGTCGACCTCGAGAGCAGAGACGAACTTCGGTATTGACTCGGCGAACATGCCCAGGTTGTACTGCGCGTTGCCCAGGTTGTTCCACAGGACCTTGTCGTTCGGGTCTATCGCGATCGCCTTCCTGTAGCATTCGACGGCCTCAGCCAGCCGGTCCGCCCCGTGCAGCGTGTACCCCTTGTTGTACCACGCGCCCTTGTGGAACGGGGCGATCTCTATCGCCCGGTCGAAGCAGCCGAGGGCGCGGTCGATGTGGGCGGCGCAGAAGTACGAATAGCCCATCGAGTTCCACGCATCCGCGTCGGAAGGGCTCGATTCGACGATGTGCTCGAACGCCCTCACGGCGTCGTAGTAGCTCCCCATGTCGTGCTGGGCCGCCCCGAGCAACCTCCATCCCCTCATATCGTCCTCCCGTCCTTGGAGGAACGATCTCGCGCACTTCGCGGCCGACTCGGCGGCCCCCGCGTCTAGGTAGAGTTGGGCCTGCCTGAGCAGGCCCTCTGGATCGGAGACGAGGGGGGTCATCATGTCGATGGTGTCCCTCGCCTTCGACCTCGCGCCCAGATGGATGTACGCAAGCGCAAGCCCGCGGTAGTTCTCCTGACGGCCACGGTTCAGCGAGAGGGCGCGGGAGAACGCCGCCGCGGACTCCTCCATGCGACCCTGGGAGTACAGCGACGCCCCGAGGTTGTGCCACGCGAGCTCGTAATCCGGGGAGAGGTCGACGGCCGACATGTAGCTCAGCGAGGCCTCCTCCGCCCGCCCCAAGGCATCCAGGGCCGCCCCCCTGTTGTTGAGGAGGGTCTCGGTCCGTGTCCCTTTGGCCATGACCTCGTCGTAGAGCGACAAGGCCTGAAGGTAGTCCCTCGATTCGTAGAGGGAGTCGGCGCGCTCAAGGAGGGACCCCACGCCGTCCTCGCCTTCCTCGGCAGCATGTTCAGGCGTCAAGTCTGGAATTGCCATGCAGTATTCGGTAGATATTCTTTTTGAGGGGGACGGGCCTGACCCCGGCATTCCCAAAGCTTATATCCGAATCATCCTATAATTACCCGAAAGTGGAGCACGATGCTAGTCGTCTTCAAGCCCACCCCGAGGTCGATCCTGAACGCGTACCTGGCCGGCAGGGTCAGGAACGCCAAGCCGGTCGAGGACACCGGCAGGTCGAAGTACTACTTCGAGGAGACCATCGACGCCGACTCCATGGACTACGATGCCCTGTACAAGGAGCACAAGGAGAGGTTCGGGGGACTCGACTTCCTCGAGGACCAGAAGATGTACGAGATCATCGAGGACGAGGTCTTCTGGGCATCTAGGTTCAACTCCCCCGACAGGTTCCAGCTGATCTTCAGGGTCCTGGAGCAGATCGAGAGGGAGGGGACGAAGCACTACCTCTCCCAGAACTCCCCCGAGTCCAAGGAGATGAAGGACAGGATACGGAGGGTGACGGGGGAGTACAGGAGGGCGAAGACCTACATCTCCTTCTCCGAGGACAGGGAGAACAGGGCGATCATCGGCAAGGCGAGCCTGGAACACAACATCATCGACCTCGTCCTAAGGCACCACGCCAAGCGCAAGCCCGGCTACAAGGTCGCCATCGTCGACGACGAGAGGGCGCACATCGTGCTCAACGACGAGATCCTGGTGGATTCGAAGAAGAAGTTCCCCGACAGGCCGGGCAGGAGGGATGCGCAGAGATACTGGCTTCTCCTCTCGGATCTGAAGCACCTGCAGTCGAAGAAGGACCCCTTGTACGCCGACGGCCCCCTTCCGATGAACTACTGGAAGTGGGTCTCCGAAGGGGCGCAAGATGAGGGGCCGACCCCCAGTGTGACCCTGGACGACTACGCGTAGATGGGCGTGAAAAGCTAGATAAGGCGTAATGCCTCTTATCGAACATCAAGGCATCACCAAGGAGACTACAATGGGAGAGCGGACAGCCGAAGCCAAACCGGAGTTGGACCTGACGTCCTACGTCGACCTTCTCGGACACGACGTGCTCAACAGCAACCAGGCCGTCCTGAGCTATCTCGAGCTTATGATATCGTCCCCGTCGATCGATCCGCGGACGAAGAAGTACGCCCAAAGGGCGGCATCCCACATACGCGCGTGCGCAGTGCTCATCGACAACGTCAAGAGGATGACCGCAGCGAAGCGCGGGGAGCTCGCGACGGGGGGGTGCATCGACCTCGTCAAAGCCCTCAGGGTCGCCGCGGACAAGGTCGTCCAGATATTCCCCGACCGGAAGGTAGAGTTCCGATTCCACCCCGGCCCCGACGAGACGATCGTCCTGGGCGGCGCGCTGGTCCCCGACATGCTTCTCAACCTGCTGATCAACGTGATCCAACTGGACCAGGCGGACCAGGTCGTCCTGAAGGTCGAGGTCGCCCCTGTCAGGGATCACGGGACCGCATTCTGGCGGCTCGCCATCTCCGACGAGAACACCCCCCTCCCTCAGGCCCTCGCCGAGGGACTCGAGGGGGACGGCTGGGTGCATGACCGGTCAAGGATGGTCAAGATGACCGGGCTGGTGTTCGCGAAGCTCATGGCCGAGGCCATCGGTGGCACCGTCACGGTAGAGGGGTGCACGGGAGCCAAGGGCCCGGCCGGAAGCGCCTATGTCATGATGCTGAAGGGGGGCGAGTCCAGATGAGCACTGTCATGATAGTCGACGACGAGATGTTCATCGTCGAGCTCTACCGGGACATACTCCAGCTAAGGGGCTACAAGGTGGTCGGAACGGCCTTCGACGGCGAGGAGGCCGTGAGGAGGTACGCGTCCACCCAGGAGAAGCCCGACGTGATACTAATGGACCACCGCATGCCCGTGATGAACGGGGTCGAGGCGACCAGGGAGATCATCCGGATGAACCCGAAACAGAAGGTCATCTTCGTCAGCGCGGACGTCCTGGTCGAGAGGGAGGCCAGGGAGGCAGGGGCGGCCGAGTTCCTGCCCAAGCCCTTCAGGATGGACGACCTCCTGGAGAAGATCGAGAAGATCGCGCCGCCGTGAACCGGCGGGAAGACTGGCATATATATGGCGGCCGTTGGATACAAACCGATAAGTAGATGAAGCGGCCAATCATATTGGTGACAAGGTTGTGCGCTTTGACCACCAACGGCTTCACCAAGGCACGCACGATGAGTTTTCCTAGACAGGTACTCGCGGGCCACGACGTCATCCACGAGACTGGCAAGATGTGCAGAGACTTCGAGCTCGACGGGACAGCGCTCATAGTCACTGGACAGACGACAGGCACGCTCGCGGCGAACGAGCTGCGAGAGATACTCGTGCACGAGAAGTACGACGTCCAGCAGATCGTCGTCGGGGAGGCGAGCCAGTCGAACCTCGTCAAGGTGGAGGAGCTGGCCAAGGAGGTCAAGGCGGAGTTCCTCCTGGGGGTCGGCGGCGGGAGCAAGATCGACCTGGCGAAGCTCGCATCCGCCCACCTCAAGATGCCGTTCCTCAGCATACCGACCTCCGCGTCGCATGACGGGCTCGCGAGCCCGCGCGCGTCGATAAAGGACGGCGGAAACTCGCTCTCCCTCAACGCGATCGTCCCCCTTGGGGTCGTCGCGGACACCGCCCTGATAGTCAAGGCGCCTTACCGCCTGCTCGCGTCGGGCTGCGCCGATGTGATATCGAACGTCACGGCTGTGCTCGACTGGGAGCTCTCGGAGAGGCTGAGGACCGAGATGTTCAGTTCGAGCGCTGCCAACCTCGCCAAGTACGCGGCTGAGGCCATAATCAAGAACGCCGCATCCATCAAGCCCAACCTCGAGGAGAGCGTCTGGGTGGCGATAAGGCCCATAATCATCTCGGGGATATCCATGGCCGTCGCCGGCACATCGCGGCCGACGAGCGGCTCCGAGCACATGTTCTCTCACGTTCTCGATAAGATCGCGCCAGGCAAGGCTCTCCACGGGGAGCAGTGCGGCGTCGGGTCGATCATGATGATGAACCTGCACGGGGGGGATTGGCAGAGGATCAGGGACGCCCTCGCGCAGATAGGTGCCCCAACCTGCGCCAAGGAGCTCGGCGTGACCAAGGAGCACATCATCGAGGCCCTCGTGCACGCGCACGAGCTGAGGAGGGACAGGTACACCGTACTCGGTGACCGGGGATTGACGCCCGAAGCCGCAGAACGCCTGGCGACCGTGACCAACGTGATCTGAGGAGGAGTCTCTCATGGTGCTGGTGACTGTCGTCGGTGAGACCCAGTGCAGGGTAGGGTTCGAGTTCGTGTTCAGCGGTCCGAACGCGGAGTGCAGGGACTGCAAGGTCCGGAACGTCTGCTTCCATCTGGAGGAGAACAGGCGCTACAGGGTCGTGCAGGTCAGGGAGGTCCACCACGAGTGCAAGCTCCACGAGGGCGGCGTCCGCGTCGTGGAGGTTGAGCGCGTCCCGACAAAGGCCGCCATACCGGCCAGGGCGGCCATAGAGGGGGCGACGCTGACCTACGAGGAGAGCGACTGCGCATGGGTCGGATGCGCCAGGTACGGTCTCTGCCATCCGAGGGGAGCGTCGGTCGGGATGAAGCTGAGGGTGCTCTCCGTGGAAGACCCGGACGTCGACTGCCCGAAAGGGGTCAAGCTCAAGACCGTGGTGCTGGACTAGGTCCGTCGCCTGCGGGCGTAGAGCGCCGCGAAGAACACCAGCGCCGTCGCCACTACCGGCCCGACCACCGTCCCGAACTCCGGGATGGCCGTATCCGTGACAGTCACCGTGACATGGTCGACGTCCGTCAGCCCATCGCCGTCAGTGACCGTCAGGGTGACATCGTAGATACCGGGCGTCCAAAATGTGAACGTCGGCTCTGCCCCGGTGAGGGTCGTGGTCGACCCGTTGTATGTGAACTCCCAGACGTAGCTCACGATGCCGAAGTCGTCCGATGACAGGGTGCCGTCGAAGGAGACTAGTTCGCCCACGAACGAGCCGATGTCCGCCCCTGCATCCGCGGTCGGGGAGGCGCCTGAGGAGGTGACGGTGAAGGTGTGGACATCGTACGGGGCGTACGTCGGGGACATCTTCTCCACCCCAGCCAGGTCGTGTGCGACGATGTAGTACTCCACAACGCTTCCGGCGGTCTGTGATGGGATGATCCCCTCGTAGGTGTCGTTGGCAGCGGTCTGGGTCATCGGGACCGAACCCCACGTCCCACCGTCGACGCTGTAGTACACGTCGATGGAGGCCGTGTCGACCCCCCTTCCCGCGGTTATGTCGGCCGTGATAGTGAATCCGGACGCCGAGTATTCCATGGACGATACTGGAGTATGCGATATGTCGAAATCCCTTTCCTCTCGGTCCCCTGCGAGATCCATGGCCAGCAGGACGACAGGGTAGTTCTCGTCCAGCAGCGGGATGACATCATCAACGTAGTCCGGGTGCTGCTCCGACCCGATCTCGATGCAATATGGATAGACATCCGCACCGCCATACATCCAGTCGGTGGAGTCTCCGGTCGTCGCGTAGAGGACCACGCCCTGCTCGGGGGTGTAACCGTTGAGGGCGGCCATCTCCTCGCCTATGCGGACCAGGTCCGCGTCATCCGGGGTGAGGTCATAGTCGTAGTTCCAGGGCCACATGACGAGATCGCCTGATGTGTGGAAGTCTATGGCAATCTGGAAATCGTGAGCGTTCACAAGGTCCCGCACCGCCTGGGTCTCGGGCTCCGAGAACGGAGTCTCACCGCAGTAGATGGAAGAAGCAGGGTCATCGGACGTGCCAGCCCCACCCCATTCCCCGTCAGGGTCCCCGTTCTGCGACCCATCGTAGTTGCGGTTCAGGTCCACGCCGTAGGTGGAGTAATCGGGGTACCAGTGCCTGTTCTTCCGCCATGATTCGCTCACATGCATCGCGAAATCGAGCCCGTCCGGGTTCACGACCGGCACGACCCACGTCTCCCGATTGTCCACGAGCCAGCTGACGCGCGTGTCGTTCCCGTAGTCGTCAGTCACGTTCTCGATGTATGAGAGGGCGACCTCCATCCCTGGCCACTCTCCGCCGTGGTGGAGGGCGATTACAAGAGCCTCCGGCTCGTCCTCGTCGGTTTCCACGTTGTCAGAAATCTTCACAGCGAGGATGTCCCTGTCAGCGGTCCCGTTGACCTTCTCCCAGCTGTCGCCTATGTCGTAGACCCTCATTATGTCAGAATGCTGGCCCTCGGCGTCTGATCCCGATGCGGCGAACGGCAGGACAGCGGACGCCGCCAACACGACTAGCATGAACACGCTGACGCTGACGCGCGAGAGACATGGTGAGCACTGACGAGCAGTCGGTTCCGAGATGGACTCCCCTCCTACATCCAGGACACAATTGTGGGAGCCACTATATACGGATTCCCCTAGCCAGTAGGGTCTACGACCCTCATCCACCGCTTACTGGCGGGAGGAACGAGACCTCGTCCCCCTCCTTCAGGGCCCTCGCCGGGGCGCCGTACTCCTTGTTCACGGAGAGGATGATATGGTCCCTGAACTTGGCCATCTGGGGGAATCGTGCTATGTACTGCTCAAGCAAGCCTTGAACGGTGGTACCGGAGGGGACTTCGAGATCCTCCTCCTTCAATCCGACGATGTCCCTGAAAGCGGCGAAAAGCTTCACCTTGACCTTCATTCTGCTCACCTGTAGGAGCCGTACTCGGTTGATGGTAGATGCAGGAAGGCATATTGAACTCATCGCCTCGCCTGCTCTTCCCGGGAGGGTCGAGTGGATGCACAGGAAACTCAGCCGACCACGCGCGCCTTCCGACCACACTGATTGTGGACCGATGTCACAAGAACATCTGTAGCTTACTGGCAATAGCAATTGATAAATAATCTGATAACAAATCCGAAACACACGAGGACATTCGACAGGAAGAACGGCAGGAAGTGTATTACCAGGTCTTGTTCGAAAAGCTCTTTAAGCGAGGAACGTGGATTAGTGCATCCCGCGTTTCGGCAGCGCGTCACACCTTTGGAGAACCCAGACGGAGGTGGGGGGGACCGGCATGAAACTTCTCTTCCTTGAATGAAGGGCAGGGCCATCGCCGGCATACGGTCGGGAGACTTCTGGGCAGATATGATGCAATCGAGGGGGAGTAATGGCGGCCTCATCGGGTCAAGGGAGAGGGGGTACGGTCGCCCCCACAAGCAGATCCACGGGTACGGCTAGAGGATGGGAACTCGAGCCCCAGATCACCTCAAACGCTAGGACGGTACTGGAAAGGAGATATCTGAAGAAGAACGACGAAGGCAAGCCCGTCGAGACGCCGCGACAGCTGTTCGAGCGCGTCGCCAGGGCCATCGCCCAAGCGGAGAAGGCCTACGGCAAGACAGAGATCGAGACAGAGAAGGTCGCAGAACGGTTCTACGAGATGATGGCGCGACTCGAGTTCATGCCAAACAGCCCGACCTTGATGAACGCGGGGAGGGAGCTAGGCCAACTCTCTGCGTGCTTCGTCCTCCCGATAGGGGATTCGATGGAGGACATCTTCGATGCGATCAAGTACACCGCCCTCATACACAAGTGCCTCGTACCAGAGACCCTTGTGATGACAGACACTGGCTGCAAGACCCTCGGCTCCATCGAGAGCGGCACATGGATTGAGACCCACGAAGGCATGGACCAGGTGGAGGAGAGCCACAGGAACGGGACACAGGAGGTCTTCACTGTCGTCACCGAAGAGGGGAACACGATAACGGGGACGGCCCTCCACAGACTGATGGCGCGCGTGGACGACGGCGTCTTCGAATGGAGGAAGATCGGGCAGCTCCAGCCCGGCAACGACCTGGTCATGAAGCTTGGTGGCTGGCTAGGCGGGACCGAGGCCGATATACCTCACGAGATCGAGGACTTCGCGGAATCGACGGTCGACCCGAGACTGATCCACGGGGACGAGCCTGCAATATGCGCCTTCCTCAGGAGGGCGTTCACCGAGCACGGCTGGATAACGCCGGAGGGCGTGGTCAGCCTGAAGTGTCCTTCAGAGGCATCGGCGAGGGACATCCAATCGATGATGTTCTACATCGGCGTGCCTGTCTGGAGGACTGAAGACCGGCTAACCATTTGCACCAAGTCTGGACTCATGGTCTTCAGGGACAAGATCGGATTCGACTCCATGATCCTGCGCAGACGACTCGAGGGCATCGACCATGAATCGATGGTGCGGTCCCTCGAGGTCCAGAGGATGGCCCACGTCGAACCCGACGACGAGGGGCACTACTTCGTCAAGGTCAGGGAGGTCAGGCCGGACGGCAGGAGGGAGGTCGTCGACCTGACCATACCGCAGAGGCATGCGTACCTTGCCAACGGATTCATCTCCCACAACAGCGGGGGAGGGACGGGCTTCAGCTTCTCGAGGCTAAGGCCGGCCAACGACTCCGTGAAGAGCACGGCGGGCGTGTCATCTGGCCCCATCTCATTCATGGAGGTCTTCAACGCGGCAACGGAGACCATCAAGCAGGGAGGCACGAGGCGAGGGGCCAATATGGGCATCCTCCGGGTTGACCATCCCGACATCATTTCGTTCATCACGGCGAAGAAGGACAGCACGAAGCTGACCAACTTCAACATCTCCGTGGCCCTCACGGAGAAGTTCATGAAGGCCGTCGAGGAGGACAAGGACTACGACATGTTCAGCCCGAGGACCAAGCAGCCCGCCGGCCAGATGAACGCTCGGAAGGTCTTCGACATGATAGTGAACATGGCCTGGAGGAACGGAGAACCGGGCATCGTGTTCATCGACAGGATCAACAAGGACAACCCGACGCCGACCGTCGGAGAGATCGAGAGCACGAACCCTTGCGGTGAGCAGCCGTTGCTGCCATACGAATCCTGCAACCTCGGTTCCATCAACCTCGCCAACATGCTCGTCTTCAAGGGCGACAGGTACGAGGTGGACTACGACAAGCTCAGGGAGACGGTCCACTGGGCGGTCAGGTTCCTACATGAACAAGTACCCCCTCCCCCAGATAGAGAAGATGACCCGGTCCAACAGGAAGGTCGGGCTGGGGGTCATGGGATTCGCGGACATGCTCCTGGTCATGGGCACACCGTACGACACGGACGAGGCCATGGACCTCGGGCGCAAGCTGATGAAGTTCATCGACGACGAAGGGCACCGCGCGTCGGTCGCGCTGGCCGAGGAGAGGGGTAGCTTCCCCAACTTCGCAGTAAGCACGCTCGCATCGAAATATCCCAAGATCAGGAACGCGACGGTGACGACCATCGCGCCCACCGGGACCATAAGCATCATCGCTGCTGCCAGCAGCGGGATCGAACCCATATTCGCGGTCGCCTACATCCGCAACGTCATGGACAAGGACATACTCCCAGAGGTCAACCCGATCTTCGGAGAGGTGGCCAAGGACCGAGGATTCTACACGGACGATCTGATGAAGGAGATCGCCACCAAGGGCTCCGTGAGGGAGATCTCCGCGGTGCCCGAGGACGTCCGTCGCGTGTTCGTCACCGCGCTGGACATCAAGCCGGAATGGCATGTGAAGATGCAGGCCGGCTTCCAGGAGCACACCGACAACGCCGTCTCCAAGACCGTCAACTTCCCCAACGAGGCCACGCCGAAGGACGTCGAGGACGTCTATCTGCAGGCCTACAGGCTCGGATGCAAGGGAGTGACCGTCTACAGGTACGGAAGCAGGGAGGACCAGGTCCTAAGCGTCGGCGGAGACGTGGCGAAGAAGGAGAAGGCTCTGTCCGAGGCGGAGGACGAACAGGCCAGGGCGCCGAGGGCCAGGCCGTACGTCACCCGCGGGTCCACCCAGAGGATCGAGACGGGCTGCGGCCACCTCTACATCACGATAAACGAGGACGACAAGGGTCTGTGCGAGGTCTTCACCCAGATGGGCAAGTCAGGAGGGTGCACGGCCTCCCAGTCCGAGGCGGTCGCGAGGATGATATCCCTCGCTCTGCGCTCGGGGATAGACCCTGACACCATAGTGAAACAGCTCAGGGGCATCAGGTGCCCGTCGCCGCTCTGGCAGCCTGGAGGCATGGTCCTCTCCTGCAGCGACGCGGTGGCCAAGGCGATCGAGAGGCATCTGAAGGACTCGCCTTCCGTCAAGGCGGTCAAGGGGGGAACGGGACCTGCGCCGGAAGTGCAGGTCGAGAAGCAGAACCATGTGGACAAGGGGGACGTCTGCCCCGAGTGCCCAGAGTGTGGCAGCATGGTGGAGTACGTCGAGGGCTGCGTAGTATGCAGGACCTGCGGGTACTCCAGGTGCTGGTAGACGGGACAGGAAAAGGGGAATCGCGCTGTTGGCCGGCCTAGGGATGCGTGGCCGGCCCAGCCCCATTTTATTCTTCTGGCCGACGTAGCCTGCACGTAGTGCCAGACTCGATGTACCCCGCGCGTCCTCAGCATCTCATGTGCGGCAGGGGGCCCTCGGATGTGCCGCCGGAGCTCATAGCGGGGACGGCGATTGAGCATACCGCTGTGCTCCAGCTGAGGGAGAGGGCCTCCGGCCCATCTTTCATAAAGCGCATATACCTCCCAACGCCAATAACCAGGAGGAGCGGGCAACAGGAGATGAACGCGCAGACCAGGATCGCCAACCCAAAGCAGATGATCAGGGCGCTGAAATCCGGCGACAGGGTGGAAAGCTACTTCTCTGTCACCTACAAGAAGCCGGTCACCGACTACAAGTACGGCTCCATGTTCGAGTTCAGGGTCGCCGACCGGAGCGGCCAGGCGACCGTGAAGTACTGGGGAGGCGACGACAGGCAGGTCGTCCAGAAGGTGCACGACTCCTTCGGCAAGGGGGACGTCGTGGGCCTGAGGGCGGAGGCGGTCGACTACAGGGGCGCCATCGAGATATCGGTCAGTCAGAAGAACGGCGGGACTGTCACCCCGATGGCCGAGGGCCAGTACGACCTCTCCGAGCTCGTCGACCGGATGGAGGACACCGAGGCGGCCGAGAAGCGGCTCTTCGAGATAATGGACCGGGTCGAGGAGCCGCACATGAGGAGGCTGCTCGACGAGTTCTTCAAGGACCCTGACTTCCGCGACGCGTTCGTGCGCTGTCCAGCATCCATACAGCTGCACTCGGCCGCATTCGGAGGGCTCCTCCACCACACGGTCAACGTGGCCGAGATGTGCCTCAAGGTCATCCAGCTCCATCCTCGGCTCGACTCCGACCTGGTCATCACCGGGGCACTGCTCCACGACATAGGCAAGGTCCGCAACTTCGAGGTGACGACGAGCATCAACGCGACGACCGAGGGCAACCTGATCGGGCACATACTCCTCGGCGACGAGGAGCTCACCTCCCGAATCAGGAGGATCGAGGGGTTCCCCGAGGACGTCGCTCAGAAGCTGCGGCACATACTCCTCGCCCACCACGGGAAGAGGGAGTGGGGTTCGCCGGTCGAGCCGATGATGCCGGAGGCACTGGCGGTCCATGAGGCGGACGACCTGGACGCCAAGCTCGACTACATGGTCGCGAAGCGCCGGGACGCCGTCACAGAGGACGACTGGGTGTGGGACCACAGGCTGGGCCGTCTGATATACCTGAGATGAGGACCCTGTGCACATATCCGGGCATTGAATCACACGGCTAATGCCAATTATATACATCAATGCTCGGAACAGATAAATAGTGTACTTACTTACCTGACTGGTGCAGGATGGTACGCATGAGACCAGTAAGGACCACGCTCACACCGGACGAGATGCCCAAGAAATGGTACAACATAGCCCCCGACCTGCCAGAGCCTCTGGCCCCACCGCTCCATCCGGGGACCAAGCAGCCCATCTCCCCCGCTGACCTCGCGCCGATCTTCCCGAAGGCGCTCATCGCACAGGAAGCGTCCTCCGACAACTACATCGACATCCCGGACGAGGTCCTGCAGTCATACATGGCCGCGACCAGGCCGAGCCCGCTCCAGCGCGCGATCAGGCTCGAGCAGGCCCTCAAGACCCCCGCGAAGATATACTTCAAGCGCGAGGACCTCAGCCCAGCGGGCAGCCACAAGACGAACACCGCGTACCCGCAGGCATACTACAACATGAAGGAGGGCGTCGAGCACCTCACGACGGAGACCGGAGCCGGCCAGTGGGGGACGGCCCTGAGCATGGCCTGCAACTACTTCGGCCTCAAGTGCAAGGTCTTCATGGTCCGCGCGAGCTACGACCAGAAGCCGTACAGGCGCGAGATCATGCGCATATTCGGTGCCGAGGTGAACCCCTCCCCCAGCATGGTCACCGACTTCGGCAGGAGCCTCCTCGCCAAGGACCCGAAGCACCCGGGCTCCCTAGGGATCGCCATAAGCGAGGCCCTCGAGACCTGCGTGAAGGACGGCAACGCGAAGTACAGCCTCGGCAGCGTCCTCAACCACGTGATGCTCCACCAGACCATCATAGGCCAGGAGACGATGCTGCAGTTCCAGAAGCTGGGAGAGAAGCCAGACACG
Organism: Thermoplasmata archaeon; assembly: GCA_025457845.1. The sequence continues at coordinate 21,360 of JALOTO010000018.1, forward strand.
CTCATTGGGTGCGTCGGCGGCGGCTCCAACTTCGCGGGGTTCACATTCCCGTTCATCGGCCAGAAGCTGAAGGGCAAGCTTGACACCGAGTTCATCGCCGTCGAGCCGAGGGTGGTCCCGAGCCTGACCGCTGGCAAGTTCGAGTACGACTTCGGCGACACCGCCGGGATGACCCCGCTCCTGATGATGTACACGCTCGGGCACGACTTCGTCCCCTCACCGATCCACGCTGGCGGGCTGAGGTACCACGGCGCCGCCCCGACTGTAAGCGCCCTCGTCAAGCACAAGGTTGTGAAACCAGTCGCCTACGACCAGAAGGAGGTCTTCGACGCGGCGCTGATGTTCGCCAAGGCCGAGGGCATCATCCCTGCCCCGGAATCGAGCCACGCGATCAAGGCCGCCATCGACTGCGCCCTTGAGGCCAAGAAGAAGAACGAGAAGAAGATCATCGCGTTCAACCTCTCTGGGCACGGCCTCCTGGACCTCGCTGGCTACCAGCAGTATCTCGACGGCAAGATGGCCTGAGCGGGGCCGTCTCCGCCGAAACCACTCAAAACCACTTGACTTCTTTCAAGCACGCTTCAATACGCGTGGCCGACGCGGCCGCACGCGGCTCAGGCGAAGTACGAATCCTGGCCCTCACGCATCTCGCGGTACGCGCGCCTGTACTCCGGGCGGGAGACCACGGCGCTGACCTTCCTGTCAAGCTCGGCCTTGAGTTCGTCCTGGCGGTCGCGGAAGTACTCCCTCCTGAAGGTGTCGGCTATATTCGAGGAGTACTGCTGGGTCCCGAACATTATCACGGAGGGCGCGCCGATCACCTGGGAGACGACGCTGAGCGGGACCGGGGACCCGTCCTTGAGGAGCTCGATCATGTCGGGCGCGGAGCCGCCGAGCTCCCTGCCCACGGCGACCTTGCCGGTGCGCGAGACCTCCGCGGCCTTGATCTGGTAGACCTTCGAGTCGGTGAAGATGAAGGTGTCATGGTTCCCGTCGACGTGGTTCCTTCCGCTGAGCGCCCGCCACTCCTGCTTGCGCTCGCTCTCGTCGTACCGCGTCTTCAGATAGCGCATGAACTCGTCTATCCCGTGGAAATCCATGGCCTCACCCAGTCAAAATGCGCCTCGGGAGATGAGCCTTTCGGTCGCGAAGAGAGACTGCGGCTCACCTGAAGCTCTCGCCCGTGATGAGCTCGTACATCTCGATGTACAGTTCCGAGACCTCCTTGATCTTGGCCTCGGGGAGCGCAGGGATCTTGGGCTCGGGCTTGCCGTGCTTCCTCGCCTCGGAGAGCTTGTCGTAGTAGCCGAGCTTCCTGTAGTACTGCCTGACATTCTCCTTGCTGAGCTCGACGAACTCTCCCTTCGAGTAGCTGTCCCAGCTCCACCAGCGGTCCTCGTCCGCGGTGCCGAAGGTGTCCACGATCATGAGGGCACGCTCCTCGTCGTAGGCGTACTCCTTCTTGCCGTCTACGTGGATGAGGTCGCGCTTCTCGACCTCCTCTGCGATCTTCCCATCGATCTTGAGGACCGATTCGACGATCTCCTTGTACTCGTCGTTGGAGATGGCCGCCATCTTCATGGCCTCGGCCTTGGTGAGGAGCCTGTCGACCTCCTCCAGTTTCGTGGTGAGCTCGATGAACGGCTCCGGGAGCTTGTCGCCGTACTTGATGTCCTTGCCGGCCGGGAAGCCGAGTTTGGACGGCTTGAGCTCGCCCTTAGAGATCCGGTCCCAGAGTGAGCCGGCGACATAGTGCCTGCATATGACCTCGAGCGGGATGAGGTAGTTCGTGGTCTTCCTGTTGATCTTGTCGTAGGATAGGACCTGGACCTTCTGGACCCTCATCCTGTTCGGCGGGATGAACTCCCTGAAGTGGGTCCTTAGGCCGCATGACCTCGCGACCTGGAACCAGAAGGCGCTGGACCTGCAGAGGGTCTCGCCTTTGTGAGGGATCAGTGAAGGGATGATCTTGTCGAACACCGAGATCTTGTCGGAGAAGACGAACTCCAACGTGTGGGCGTCGACCTCGTAGACGTCCTTGACCTTTCCCTGACGGGTGAGTTTCATACTGAACGGTTGCGTGTAGTCCATAATGGCTTTTAATGGTTTTGGTACGAATGCTCGTACTGACTGAGGCGTTGGCATACAAGATGAAGCCTTCGAGTCCGCCGTAAGTTCAGAACCATTAAGCGCGCTCCAGCCCCTAAAAGGGCCGAGGGAACCGAGTTGACGGATTGGGTCGCGCGGCATTTCTCACAGAGGGCCGGCAAGATGAAAGCCTCCGACGTCAGGGAGCTGCTCAAGCTGCTCCAGCTCCCGGACATGATATCGTTCGCCGGCGGTTTCCCGAACCCCGAATCGTTCCCGACGGAGATCATCCGCCAGATCGCCAACGACGTGCTCCAGAAGGACGGCGCGGGCACTCTCCAGTACGGGATCACGGAGGGCTACGCACCCCTCAGGGAGGCGGTCGCGGAGAGGATGAGGGCCAGGAGGATGTCGGTCGACAAGGACAACGTGCTCATCGTGAGCGGCTCGCAGCAGGTCATAGACCTGATGGGCAAGGTCTTCATCGACCCGAAGGACGTGATCCTCATCTCGGCGCCCACATACCTGACGGCCCTCACGGGCTTCGCGGTCTACGAGGCAGGCTTCGAGACGGTCCCGATCGACCACGACAACATGAGGATGGACCTCTTCGAGGAGAGGCTGGCCCAGCTCGCCAAGAGGGCCATGACCCCGGAGATAGTCTACGTCCTGCCCAACTTCCACAACCCGGCAGGGGTCACGATGCCGGAGAAGAACAGGAAGAGGGTGGTGGACCTCGCCTCGGAGTACGACTTCATAGTCCTCGAGGACGACCCGTACCGGGAGCTCAGGTACAGGGGCGAGGACATCAGGCCGATCAAGAGCTTCGACGATGAAGGACGAGTCGTCTACATGGGATCCTTCTCCAAGATACTGTCGCCAGGACTGCGCGTCGGCTACGTGCTGGCGGACCCGGAGATCATCAAGAAGCTGGTCATCGCGAAGCAGTCCGCGGATGTCTGCGCGAGCGTCCTCAGCCAGCGCATAGCGCACGAGTACATCGTGCGCGGGCACATCGACCCGCAGATAGCCGCGATAAGGAAGCTCTACGGGCGCAAGCTCGACGTCATGCTCCGCGGCCTGAAGGAGTACATGCCCGATGGTATCAGGTGGATCGAACCTGACGGCGGGATGTTCCTGTGGGCGACCCTGCCAGAGGGGTTGAACTCGCCCGAGCTGCTCGAGGCCGCGCTGAAGAGGCGCGTGGCATTCGTCTCCGGAAGGGCGTTCTTCCCGGACCCCAAGGACGGGGCTCCGTACATGAGGCTCAACTTCACCCACCCCACCGACGAGATGATAACCGAGGGGCTGAGGCGGCTCGGGGCCGTGGTCAACCAGGAGCTGACCTCCAGGTGGGACCGGTCAGGCGACGCCGTCGGGAAGAAGATCGAGCAGGCGGTCAGGGGCGATCTCGTAGGGAAGGGCTAGAAGACGTCGGCACCCGAGTGGACGACTATCCCCTTGTCCGTGATGGAGTAGGGCTTCACCCTGCGCGAGTGGGGCGAACGCCTCATCTTGAGTATCCTGACCGTCAGCTGGACCTCGCCGCCCTCCTTCGCCTCGTCCGACTGGAGGAGTATGACGCCGTCGGCGGTGTACTCGGCCAGCCCGTCCCTCGACGATCTGGGGTTCTCGTCCTTGACCTCGGCCGTGAGCAGGGTGGTCGCGCCCGTGCTCTTCAGGAGCTGGCAGAGGTTGAACAGGTTCGACCTCCGCTCGGCCTCGTCGTCGAACATCATGTTCAGCAGAGAGACTGAGTCTATGACGACCCTCTTCGCGCCGAAGGTCTTGACGAACTTGGGGAGGTCGCTCTTTATCCTGGTGACCGTGGTCTTCGCGTCGGAAGGTTCGAGCTTGAATATCCCGAGCTTCTTGGCATCGAGCGCAGGGGTCACATCCCATCCGAAACCCTTGGCGTTGGCGACGACCGAGTCCTTGTCCTCCTCGAGGGAGATGAACAGGCACGGCTCGGAGTTCCTCAGGCCTTCCACGAGGAACTGCAGCCCGAATGTGGTCTTACCCGTGCCGAAGGAGCCCATGACCACTGCGATGTGCCCCTCCGGGAGGCCACCCTGCAGCATCTCATCAAGACCGACCACACCCGTCTTCACCCTGTTGCCCGGCATCTACTCATCCCACCCTCTCGGTGTTGATGACCACGAACCCGCTCTGCGACGTGATCAGCGTGGCGAAGCGCGCGATCCGCTCCTGGTCCAGGTGCGGGAGCACGCTCATGAACTTCTCGACGTAGAGGTACCTCTGCCTCTTCGACGTGTGATGGTACTTGGCCCACTCGAACCTGAGGACGCCGTCGACGCTGTCTATGATCATCTGCTGCTTCCTCTGGTCGAGGACATCGTCGGTCAATATCACGTAGAAGACGGCGTTCCACTTCTTCGCCATCCGCTGGATGCCCTTCAGTAGCGACACGACGTCCTCGAACTTCACGCTCTCGGAGACCACGAGGTCCGTGAGCGAGTCGATTATCACCATGCTCTTCGGGGCGTTCGAATCGAGGAAGTTCACAAGGGACTCGAGGACCCCGTCCTCCTTCTTCTCGGAGAAGAGCCCCTGCCCGCTCGTCGGGTTGTCCGGCTCGACCCAGGTCGTCGGGACGACGGTCCTCATGAAGTACCTGCTCGAGAAGTCCCTGAATAGCAGGCCGCCGGAGAGGGCCTCGTGGAAGTCCCTGTTGAAGGAGAGCTTGACCTCGCGGAGGAGGTCGTCCTTCGACCTCGAGAAGGTGATGTACGCCATCTTGTCGGGGAGGAGCGCGTCCTTGCTCGCATGTCCCAGCATGAACGACCTAGTCTCGGGGAAGTCCCTCACGATGCCCAACTTGGCCGCGGAGGTGAGGGCGAACTCGAGTGCGCCGCCGCCGACATCCCCGAGCAGGAGTATGACCGAGCCTACTGGCACGCCTCCGCCGATGATCGAATCGAAGTCCGAGACCCCGGTGGGTATCCTAGGCACATCCCCTTCTGACATAAACAGGCCACGCATCAGGTTGCGTGATATTGAAGCTTTGGGGAACGGCGAGTTTCATGAGCCACGCACGCGCAGAACCGTCGCACGCGTGGACGCGCCCGAGCTCATCGCGGCCTTCTCGTGTGCTCGAGCACCATCTCGAGCGCGCGCTCCGCCGCCTGCCTCTTCACCGACTCCCTCCCGCCGTCGAAGACCGCCCTCTTGCAGTGCGAGGAGTCGGGGGTGCTCACAGCTATGAAGACCAGCCCGACGGGCTTGCTCTGAGTGCCCCCAGACGGTCCTGCGATGCCAGTGACGCCAACGCCTAATGTAGATCCGAACTTCGAGCGCACACCGGAGGCCATCTGGACCGCGATCTCCTCGCTCACCGCGCCCTTGGAGCGGAGGACGCCCTCTCCGACGCCGAGCAACGAGACCTTGGAGTCGTTGCTGTAGGAGATTACGCCGCCAAGGAAGTAGTCGCTGCTACCAGGGACATCGGTTATCATGCTCGCGAGAAGTCCGCCCGTGCACGACTCCGCGACCGAAATGGTGAGGCCTTTGTCCCTCATCGCCTTGCCGACCTCGTCAGCGAGCAAGACATGTCCTCCCCCGCTTCCCCGGCCGGAGGCCCGCATCGAGCAGGCGCTGTCGGCCGTCGAGGGCCTCGATGATCCCAGCAACGGGAGCTGGCACCAGCTGCCGCCACTTCCCGCCTGAGGCGATCCGGCACCGGATCTCCGTCCCGGAGTACTTGGCCATGTCGTACTCCCTCGTCTTCTTCGCGGTGTACCCCGCCTCGGAGAACAGGGAGCGAGTCAGGTCGCTGTTGGAGTACACCACATCGAACGGGGGCACATAGCTCTCCACGTGGTTGACCCACGCGGCGTACCTGTTGACGTCGCGGATCGGTATCATGTGGACGCGCGCCCGCTCGGCGGGCGTGAGCGACGAGAATATCATCTGATACCTCTCGCCGGCGGTAAACGGGTTCGCTGCAGTGTGCGACTCCTCGGCGCTGCCTATGACAACGACGACATCGTCGCACTCTCCCAGCACCTCCCGTATGACGGAAAGGTGTCCCTTGTGGAAGGGCTGGAAACGCCCGATCACCAGACCACGCATGTGAGCATCCTCCTATGCCCTGTTCGGCGCCGCCCTCTCGGGGATGGGCGTCGGCGTCCTCTTGCTCGCAACGAGGAGTGCCAGCTTCTCCAGCAGTCCCTCCTTCCGCGCGCCCACGAGCGCGTGGTCGAGCACATCGTTGAAAGTGCGTACTGGAACGACCTCGATCCTCTTGAGGTACTTGTCCTCGAGGAGCACGTCCTTCATGTTCTGCTCGGGGATCAGCGCCTTCTTGAGGCCCATCTCCGCGGCGGCCTCGATCTTGGCCGTGACGCCGCCGACCGGGAGGACCTGCCCCCTGACGCTCAGGCTGCCGGTCATGGCCACGGTCTGGTCGATCTCGATCTCCTCGAAAGCTGAGATGACCGCGGTGGCGACCGCGACCGAAGCGCTGTCACCTTCGATGCCATCGTAGGTGCCTATGAACTGCACGTGTATGTCGTGGTTGCTGATGTCCTCGCCCGTGTACTTCTTGATGAGGGCGCTGACGTTCTGGACGGACTCCTTCGCGATCTCTCCGAGCTTGCCGGTCGCGATGATCTTCCCGCCCTCCCTGTTCTGCGCGGGTGTGACCTCCGCGACTATGGGAGTGACGATGCCTGAGAACTCGGACATGGATGAGTCGGCATTGAGCACCGCGAGACCGTTGACGATCCCGATTATTGAGCCCTCGGTCAGGCAGGTCTTGTAGTCCTTCCTGCGCTCGACGGCGCGGTCGGTGACCTGTTGCTCAAGGGACCTTGCTATCCTCTTGGCGTCCATCACATGTATGGCGTCGACCACGTCGGCCGACCTCTCCCTCGCGATGTCCCCGGCGACCCTGACGAGACCTCCGAGCTCACGCAGCCTCAGGGTGAGCATGCCGCGGCGGCCGGACCTGCGCTGGGCCTCGCGGATTATCTCCGACACCGCACCCTTGTTGAAGTGCGGTATCTTCTTGTCCTTCGCCACCTCCTGGGCGACGAACCTGATGAGCTTCTGCCTGTTGGCATCGGTGTCAGGCATCGTGCTCCTCATGAATATCTCATATCCGTAGCCCCTGATCCTGGACCTGAGGGCAGGGTGCATGCCGGATATCGCATCCAGGTTCCCCGCCGCTACGAGTATGAAGTCGCACGGGACGGGCTCGCTCTTGACCATCGCGCCGGAGCTGCGCTCGCTCTGGCCGAGGATGCTGAACTCGCCCTCCTGCAGCGCCGTCAGCAAGCTCTGCTGGCTCTCTATCCTCAGCATGTTGATCTCGTCTATGAAGAGGACGCCCTTGTTGGCCTTGTGTATCGCGCCCGGCTCGAGCCTCTCGTGTGCCGGCGTCTCGAGCCCGCCGCTCTGGAACGGGTCGTGCTTGACGTCGCCGAGCAGTGCGCCCGCGTGCGCGCCAGTCGCATCGATGAACGGCGGCTGCTCATCGCTCTTGTGGTTTATGAGCAGCTTCGGCACCATGAGGGCTTCCTTCCTCTGGCCCGTGTACCTGAAGAGCATCAGCAGCAGGAACCCGCCTATCAGGCCGATGAGCAGGAACGTGGGGTCCCCGTACTGGAATGTGAGGATCGCGGACAGGACTATGAACATGAAGAACAGGCCGTAGATCCATGAGTTCTTCTGGGCCTTCTTCTGCTCCGCCTCGAGCTTCTGCGCCTGGACTATCTCCTTGCCCTTCCCCGGCGGGACTATGCGTATCTTCGGCTCGTTGTTGTCGTCCGGGTTGCTGTAGGCGATCACGTCCTGGAGGTCGCCCTTGGGAAGGAAGTCGACCATGGACCTGGCAAGCATCGACTTGCCCGTACCCGGGTCGCCTATGAGTATGATGTGGCGCTTCTGCTCCGCAGCCTTCCTAATCACCGTGACGGCCTCTTCCTGGCCTATGACCTGGTCCACCAGCTGCTCAGGTATCTTGATGTCGGCTGTGGTCTCGTAGACCTGAGACCGCATCCAATCCTCAATGTCAGAAAGGCCGAGTTCGGCCCCCCTGGAATCACTCTCGGGCATCAGCTACACCAGTATGTCGAAGCTATTAAGCTGGGGAGCTAAATAAGGCTTGCGCCGCGAGTCGGCGGATGGTGAGCCGAGCCAGCATGTCCGAGCACACTGTGACGCACAGGGGCACTTACGCCCATCCCCGGGCAAGCTTAAGGACCGGCCGGCTCATCGGAAACGCGGGATCCATATGAGGCTCGACGAGCTGGACATCGACCCGAGAATCGTCGCCAAGCTCAAGGAGGAGGGGATCGAAACGCTCTACCCTCCCCAGGAGAAGGCCATCGGTCCAGCCCTCGCCCGGGAGAACGTCGTCCTGGCCATCCCGACCGCGTCAGGAAAGAGCCTTGTGGCATACCTGGCCATCCTCCAGGCGGTCCTTAGAGGGGGCAAGGCGCTCTACATATCGACAGGCGACTTCGACGAGGTGGACAAGAGGCTCCACACCTACGACGTCATAGTGGCGACCTCCGAGAAGGTCGACTCCCTCATCCGACACAGGGCCAAATGGCTGGAGCAGCTCACTGTCGTGGTCGCGGACGAGGTGCATCTCATCAACGACCCGGACAGGGGACCCACCCTCGAGGTCATCCTGGTCAAGTTCCGCACGTTCAACCCCGGCGCGCAGCTTATCGCGCTGTCGGCCACGATGCGCAACTCCGCCGAGCTCGCCGCGTGGCTCGACGCCAAGCTCGTCCAGAGCGACTGGAGGCCCGTCCCGCTCAGGCAGGGGGTGTACTGCGACGGCGAGGTGTTCTTCACCGACAACACGAGGAGGGACGTCCCATCGGACGACCCCGTCGAGGGGCTCGTAGGGCAGACCCTCGGCTCAGGGGGACAGGCCCTCGTGTTCGTCAACTCGAGGCGCTCGTGCGAGTCGCTCGCCCTCTCGCTTGGGCCATCGGTCAAGACATTCCTCAAGGACAAGGACGAGCGGCTGTCTATGGCGTCTAGGAAGCTGGTGAACGAGCAGGACGAGCCGACAGGGATGGGCGCGAGGCTCGCCAGGGCAGTCAGGAACGGCTGCGCGTTCCATCACGCAGGTCTCACCAACGCCCAGAGGAAGCTCGTGGAATCCGCGTTCAAGGCGGGGACCATCGGCTGCATAGTGGCGACCCCTACCCTCGCCGCGGGCATCAACCTGCCCGCCAGGACCGTGGTGGTCAGGGACGTGAAGAGGTACGACTCCAACTCCGGGTTCACTCACATCCCAGTGCTCGAGGTACGCCAGATGTGCGGCAGGGCGGGCAGGCCCAGGTACGACAAGTTCGGGGAGGCGGTCCTGATCGCCAAGAACGATGTCGAGAAGGACCTTCTGCTCGAGGAGTATCTGCTCGGGGAGAACGAGAACCTCTACTCCAAGCTCGGGACGGAGCCGGCCGTGCGCTCGCACGTCCTCGCTCTCGTCGCCACGAACGACGCGCACGACATGGAGGCGCTGAACGGGTTCTTCGAGAGGACCTTCCTCGCGCACCAGACCGACACGACGAGCCTCAAGGAGAACGTGGAGAGCGTGGTCGAGTACCTCAGGAGGGAGGGGATGCTGAGGGAGGGCGACGAGCTGAAGGCGACGGCCTTCGGGAGGAGGGTGAGCGACCTCTACATCGACCCCAAGTCCGCTGTCATCATCAGGGACGCACTGGAGAAGCCGGGGAAGAAGCCAGAGTTCGGGCTGCTCCACGCGGCGTGCTCCACTCCCGACATGCAGCTCATGTATCTGCGCCAGTCCGACTACGAGGAGGTGGAGGGGTACCTCGAGTCCGTGGAGAAGGAGATGATCCTTCAGCCTCCGGACGACCTGGCCAACTACGAGATATTCCTGTCCGAGGTCAAGACCGCCAGGCTCCTGAAGGAGTGGGTCGACGAGACGCACGAGAACGACATCGCCGAGGCGTTCGGGGTCGGGCCCGGGGACATACGGACGAAGGTGGATTTGGCCAAGTGGCTCGTCCATGCGACGGCCAGGCTGGCCGACCTCTTCAACGAGGACGCCGTGGCGCCCGCGAGGGAGCTCGAGACGAGGCTCAACTACGGGATACGTCCAGAGCTGCTCGAGCTGGTCAAGCTCAGAGGCGTCGGCAGGGTCAGGGCTAGGGCGCTCTACTCGAGGGGGATAAGGGGGCTCGAGGACCTCAGGAACACGAGCTACGACCGGCTCAAGCAGATCCCGACCATCGGGGAGTCGGTCGCGAGGAGGATCAAGGACCAGCTGGGACAGAGCGATCCGACGATTCCGGCCGCGCCGGAGGACGGGCAGCGGTCCCTGGTGGACTTCAGATGACATCACGTTTAATCTAAGGGTGCAGCGATTCGAGGTTGATGGACAGGATGGCCGACGACCATGACGCGATGCCGAGAGTCAGGGCATGGGACGTGAGGGTGCGGGAAGGCGAGGCCGAGAGGTTCATGCAGGACCAGGTGGCCGTCGCGAAGGGCCTCGGCATCGACATCCTGGTCCTCAGGGGCGAGCTCGTCTTCGGGACCGACCATCTGGAGGCCGGGGTCCTACACGCGCGAAGGGCCGCGGACGAGGGGAGGAACGCGTCTGACTCGCCCGCCATGGAAGCGCTCCTCTACATCTCCGGGGAGAGGCAGCTTTCGTCGGCCATAAAGAAGATGGGAGTCGGTCCTTCGACGACCCATCTGGTCGTCGCGCAGCTCTCGCCCGGGGCATTCCCAGCGAAGGAGGGGTGGATGCCGCTCCCGAGGATGCGGCCGGACGCGGACCCGGGAGACCTGCTGGCGTTCGGCGTCACCCCGGCCGAGACCGCGACCGTCCCCGAGGGCAGGTCAGCGGAGCTGATCCTGGAGAAGGTCGCTTCCGTCGATATAACGAAGAGATGACGCCGACCTACAAATAATAAGACCCAACGGCGATTCACCGTGCCCGGGGGTGTTCTCACGGCTGCAATCATAGAGTGCGTGCCCAACTTCAGCGAGGGCAGGCGGAAGGACGTCGTCGACAAGATCGTCCACTCGATCAGGTCTGTCCCTGGAACCAAGGTGCTGGACGTCGAGAGCGATGCGGACCACAACAGGTCCGTCATCACCTTCGTCGGCAGCAAGGAGAGCGTCCACGAGAGCGCCTTCAGGGGGGCGAGGGCGGCCGCTGAGCTCATAGACCTCACCAAGCACACTGGCGAACACCCGAGGATGGGCGCCCTGGACGTGCTTCCATTCATCCCGATCTCCGGCGCCACCATGGAGGACTGCATCGAGGTCGCCAACCGCACCGCCGCCAGGATATGGAAGAGCCTCAAGGTCCCGTGCTACATGTACGAGGCCGCGGCGAAGAGGCCCGAGAGGAGGAACCTCGAGAACGTCCGCAGGGGGCAGTTCGAGGGGCTCAGGGAGGCCGTGCTGACCGACGACTCCCGTTACCCGGACTACGGTTCCAAGGGGCTGCACCCGACCGCCGGGGCGACCGCGGTCGGCGCGAGGATGCCACTCATAGCGTTCAACGTCAACCTCGACTCCACGGACGTCGAGGCGGCCAAGGCCATCGCGAAGAAGATCCGGGCGAGCAGCGGGGGGATGCCCCACGTCAAGGCGCTCGGGTTCACCCTCAAGGAGAAGAACATGGTCCAGGTGTCGATGAACCTGACGGACTACACGGTCACCCCGATCTCGAAGGTCTTCGACGCGGTCAGGGCGGAGGCGGATTCTCTGGGGGTGAAGGTGGCGAACGGCGAGATCATCGGGCTGATACCGCTCGACTCCGTCTGCGACCTCGCCGCCAGCTTCCTGAAGCTCGACGGTTTCACAAGCAAGCAGGTGCTCGAGAGGAGGATCTGGGCATGAAGGGGCTCGACGGGCTGCGCTCCTTCTGCGACGACCTCGCATCCGACCAGCCTGCGCCCGGAGGCGGGACCGCATCCGCAGCCGCAGGCGGCATGGCAGCATCGCTCCTCGTCATGGTCTGCGCGATAACCCGCAGGAGCAAGAAGTACGAGGCCTCGTGGGCGGAGATGGACAAGCTGAGGCCGGAGCTCGATGCGTGCCGGGAGAGGCTCATCTCCCTCTCGGCCGAGGACTCGCACGCCTACGAAGGCGTGGTCGAGGCGTTCCGCGCGAGGAAGGAGGCCGACACGGAGGAGAACCGCGAGAGGGTCGAGAAGGCCATCGCGAACGCCACCGACGTGCCGCAGATGACCGCATCGGAGTGCATCAAGGTCCTGGAGTTCGCCGACGCGGTCGCGCAGCACGGGTCGAAGAGCGCGTACTCGGACGTGGGCGTCGCCGTGCTCCTCGCCAACGCCGGCCTCAAGGGCGCCCTGATGAACGTCATGATCAACGTCGAGGGGAGCAAGGACGAGGCGTACAAGGACAGCATGAAACACGAGATATCGCAGAACAGGACGAGGGGGGACTGCCTAGCGAAGGCCGCCCTCGAGAGGCTCGGGAAGGGCCACCACGCCTGAATGACTGGCTTTATATCCGTCCCAGTCATATCAGTCTTGATAGACATAACGATAGCTTTAATACTGCACAGCAAAATGAGAACACCCACGACTCCTGCCAGCGGGCCGCATCATTGCGCACCCGGGGCATCAAGGGATTGGTGAAGATTGGCCGGCAGTTACCTTAAGAGCCTCCAGCTTGCCAAACAACTGGAGGAGCGCGCCAAGGAGGCGACGAGGAACAGAGAGTTCGCCGAGAAGGAGCACGAGGCATTAGAGCAGTTCATCAAGGACTGCCGCGAGAACGACGTGGACCTCGACGAGACCGAGAAGCTCCTGGCCGAGTTCAACGCATCGATGAGCTCAAAGGACTACGTCACCGCCCTCGGGCAGGTAAGGAAGGCCGCGGAGGCTTCCAAGACCGCCTACATCAAACGGATCGGCGACATAGCCGACTCCGTGGATTCGCTTCTCACCCTGGGACAGGTCCCAGCATCCGATTCGAAGGGAGCCCTCGACATGCTCGAGAAGAGCAAGGGGCTCGTCGTCAAGGACGACCTCGAGGGGGCGATGAAGGCCGTCAAGGCGGCGTACGACGCCGCGGAGAGGGCGCTCCACGAGATGTTCTCGGTCCAGCTCTCCCAGGCCCAGGAGATCATCATACAGGCCAAGGAGATGGGAGAGGACATATCCATCTACGAGGACCAGCTCTCCAGGGCGAAGTCCGCGATAGAGAACCAGGAGTATGAGTCCGCCGCATCCCTGATCAAGGAGGCGATCGAGGGTGCCGGGGACAACGTCAAGTCACAGGTCAACAACATGATCTCCCGCGCCGAGGAGCTCGTCACGGCGGGTGAGGAGCTCGGGGCCGACACGGGCCGCATAAGGAACCACGTGGAGAAGGCCAGAGGGTCCCTCGACTCCCTCAGGTACAAGGAGGCCCTGGCCTATGCGAAGCGGGGCGTCGGCGACGGGGAGAACATCATCTCATCCAAGTTCCAGGAGACCTCCAGGGAGGTCAGGGAGGGCATAAGGAAGCTCAAGGGAGTCAACGAGGACGCGACCATGCCCCAGAACCTCCTCGACCAGGCCCAGGAGGCCATCAAGGAGAAGAAGTACATCGAGGCGCTCCACGCACTCACCCTCGCTAAGGAGAAGGTCCAGAAGGGACAGTTCGAGTCGGTGCTTGAGGTCATTTCCCGCGCGAGGGACAAGTTCGTCCTGGCGAAGAAGGTGGGCGTCGACATGAGCAGGTCCATGACCCTCCTGAACACCGCCAGGGACAGCTACAACATCGGCAGGTTCGAGGACGCCATCAAGTACGCTGAGCAGGCCCAGAAGGAGATAGAGGCGTCACTTGAGGTGTTCTACAAGGCGAGGGACGACCTCGTGGAGCTTGCCAAGGCAATCAAGGCCGCCAGCGACATAGGGGTCGACGTGTCCGAGCTCAAGGCATCCCTCGCGGAGGCCAAGAAGTCCTTCGAGGACAAGGCCTACAAGAGGACGGCGGAGATCACGAAGGAGGCGCTGGAGCGCTCCAAGACACTCGCTCACGAGATGACGCGGCAGTCCATCGATGAAACTGGCCGGTCCATCGAGGTCGCCAAGGGCATGAACGTCGACACCGAGCGGGCCGAGGCCGAGCTGTCGAAGGCGTCCGAGTCGCTCGCCGAGGACGACCTGTCGGAGGCACTCGGCCACGCGAGGGCCGGCCAGGATTCGATCACGACGGCCCTGACCCGAGCGCTCACAGACAAGCTGGACAACCTCGAGCAGTTCATCAAGGGTTACCCGGAGGGACAGGACCTAGACGATGTCCCTCAGCTCATCGAGCAGGCAAGGGCGGAGGTCGTCTCCAAGGACTTCCAGAAGGCTTCGACGGTCCTCAGGGACATCACCCAGAGCATCGAGAGGAGCGGGGAGGAGACCTGCAGGAAGCTCATGGAGCGGGCGGAGGGGAAGCTCGCCGCGCTCAACGCCATGGGTGGGGACGTCTCCCCTTGACAAGAGGGTCTACGACGAGGCGTCCATGAAGGCGAAGGACATTGTGACCCATTCGGACGAACAGATGGTCAAGCTCATACAGGCCGAGTTCTCGGCCTTCAAGGACGCGGTCGAGGAGGCCCGCACGATAGGCATCGACGTGGACGAGACCAAGACCTCGCTGAAGGAGGCGAGGGCCAAGGCGGACGCGGGGGACTTCTCGGAGGCGCACAGGATAGTGGCGGACGCGAAGGCGGTCCTCAGGTCCAAGATCTCCCAGCACGACGCGGTCAAGGAGAAGATCCGCCGGACGGAGGAGCTCATCCAGGAAGCAAGCCGCACCAAGGCGGACACCACCCCCATGACCAGGAGGCTCGACGGGGCCAAGGGGGTCTTCTCGGAGGGCCGCGTGGACGAGGCAGAGAAGCTCCTGGACGACCTCCTCGTGGAGGCCGAGAGGAGCCTCGCGATGTACCTCGCCGCGAAATCCATACTCGCGATCAAGGAGACCATCGACCTCGCCCAGGAGTACGACGTCCCCATGGAGGGGGCCCAGAAGTCGCTGGTCGAGGCGAAGGACCTCATGAAGAGGAAGAGCTACGAGGAGGCACTCGTCACCGCTAAGCGCGGCTTCGAGGAGTCACGGTCCACCCTCGCCAAGGCGGTCGAGGGGATGGTGAAGGACCTACAGAGGCTGCTCACCGATGCCAAGAACGTCGGGATCGACACCGCGGGCCCCGAGAAGCTGGCGGAGAAGGCCTCCGCCCTCGTGGGCACCGGGGAATTCAATGACGCCCTCAAGTGCATCCAGTCCGCCAGGGACGACATAGACCATGTGAAGAGCCTGAGCACGCAGGCGTCCGTCGAGATCAGGACCGCGAGGTCCAACCTGAGGGACGCCGAGACCCTGGACATGGACGTGGGCAGGGCGCGCGAGCTGCTCGAGCAGGCCGTCGACGCCCTCACGCGGCACCAGTACGCCATCGCGTTGGAGCTGGCGAGGAAGTCCTCCGACGCTTCCATCGACATCAGCAAGTCGCGCATATGGGAGACCCTCGAACGCCTCAAGGAGCGCGTCGACAAGGCAGGCACCGAGGGGGCGCCCATGGGGATGGCCGAGAGGTGCATCTCGGAAGGAGTCCAGTTCTTCAAGGACGGAAGGTACCAGGACGCCCTGCGCCAGGTGATGCTCTGCGAGGCGGAGATGGAGAGGGCCGAGCTCCAGCGCGAGATCAGCACGAAGGCCGTCGAGAACTCCCGCAGGAAGCTCGAGGAGGCCGCGGTCCTGGGCATAAAGAGCAAGGAGTTCTCCGACCTCGTCGAGAGGGCGGAGGCGTTCCTCGCTGAAGGCAAGTTCGTAGAGGCGATGACAGCCGCGATAGAGAGCGGCGACGAGCTCCACTCCATCAGGGAGAGCCTCGACAGCGTCCGCATCGAGTTCAGCGCGGTCAAGGAGCAGATCGAGAGGCTGAAGAAGGTCAACATAGACACCTCCGACCTCGACGAGATGCTCGAGATCGCACATGACAACCTGTCCAAGCACGAACTCACCCGGGCGCAGGACGCCCTGAGGCGCTGCGCGGCCAAGGCCGCATCCCTCTTCGAGAACTCCATGACCGACGTGGTGGCCGGGAACCAGGCCCTCATCGCGAAGGCCCGATCGATGGGGATCAACACGAAGCCCTGCGAGGACCTCCTGGAGGTCGCCAGGACCTCCTTCGCGGAGAAGCTCTGGGACTTCGCATACCAGCAGGCGCAGTCGTGCCGCGTCCAATGCATCGAGCTCATAGGCAGGAAGATGTCCAGTCTCATCTCGGACGTCAAGGCCAAGAGCGACGCGCTGGCGAACATCGGCGCGTCCGTAAAGACAGTCGAGGAGGTGCTCGAGGAGGCGGACAGGGCCGCGAGGTCGGGCGACTCCGAGGCGGCGTTCTCGGCGCTCATGACGGCCGACCAGAGGCTGCAGCAGGTCGAGGAGACCCACAAGAAGTACGTCGACATCTCCCTGGCCGCCGAGAGCGCCGTCCAGGTCCTGGCGGCTTACGGCATCGCCTCGAAGGAGGCCGAGAGGCTGCTCGCGCTCGCCGACATCGAGAAGGAGAGGGACTACGACTCCGCGATCGAGTTCGTCGCCGAGGCCCTCGACAGCGCCAAGACCATGATGGAGAGCTACTCGCCCGAGCTCATCGGGACCATGTCCACCGACGGGCTTCAGGCCGGGAACGAGGGAGCCGTCATCCTGAAGGTCTCGAACGGCGGGCGTGCGCTCGCGAAGGACCTGAAGGTCGAGGTCGAAGGCGACTACGACCTGGTCGGCGCCGACCTGCCCGGGGCGATAAGGCCGTCGGACGAGGCATCCGTGGCGATCAGGGTCGTGCCGAAGAGCTCAGGGACCGTGCCGCTGAAGGTGCGCATATCGGCCAAGAGGCACCTCGATGGGCGGCTGCAGACGTTCGAGTTCGAGGACGCCCTCAAGGTGTTCGATGCCGGCCCGCCGTTCAAGGTGGCCAGGGCCTCGGAGCCCGCCAAGTGCGTCTCCTGCCAGGGAAGGATAAAGCCCGGCTTCGACGTGGTCGACTGCAGGTGCGGCAACACGCTCCACCTCGCCTGCGCGAAGAGGGGCGGCAAGTGCCCTGTCTGCGGGCAGAAGTACAGCTTCTAACCCGAACCGGCTATGCGCGCGCTCGACACCCTCACGGCCGGGGATATCACGCCGTAGGCGTGTCTCTGCTTCTTCCCGACCATGTCTATCCTGGACATGAGGTCGAACATGCCCAC